>CAMAQX010000025.1 GCA_945860455.1 Lishizhenia tianjinensis | reverse complement strand
GTACATATTTAATTGTTCCTGAGTTGTCCGTATCAAAAGACCCTCCATATTGTGTGTCTGTAGTTGGAGCAATACCTTCTATATTTGCTACACCACCAGGTTGGTTATTTTTTGCTAAACCTAATATAACTACACCTCCCCAGTCTCCTGGAAGTCTGGATCCGGCTGCTTGATTAGAAGTAAAAACAATTGGTTGAGAAACCGTTCCTATTGCATTTAATTTCGCTCCTCTTGTTATGATTAATGAAGCTTGAGTTACTTTGTCTCCTAAAATAATTGTCCCTGGCTGAATTGTTAATGTTGCATTATTTTTTACATACACTTTGTTTTGTAATAAAACAACACCAGACCAAGTAGTGCTTGCAGTAATATCAGTAGATACAGTCAATGTTGCTGTGGAAGGATATGCTGTGTTTTGTGGATCAAAATTTGACCACCCGCTTGACCAATCTGTAGCTGGCGTGTTGTCAGTTACTGGAAAAGCTCCTTTGTAATTCGTTGTTGTCCAAAAAGCATCTTGAGCGTTCAACCCTAAAGTTAAACATGCTGAGACAAGAGATAAATAAATTTTTTTCATTTTTTAAGATTTAATTGTCACAAATTTCCCCTCTTTACGCAAGCAAGACGTTATGCCATTCTTAAATGTTGTTTAATTGATTGTTAACCGAAGGAAACGTTAACATAACAATGAGAAAAGTGAAACTATTGAAAACAAAAGCACTGGTAATAGCTAGCCAATTTGATATCAACCCTAAATAACTAGATTTATAAAAAACAAATGTTAAGAAACTAAGTTAAACAAACATTATGTACTTCAGCCAGAGAATAATGCTTAAAAATTATATTTTAAACTCAGGGATATTGTTTGTCCAAAAGTGATTTGTTGCCACGTATTATCGACTGTAGCATCATACCTTTTGTTTTTGTTAATGTCTTGAAAGAAAACAAGATCTTGTGCTAGCAAATCTTTCACATTTAACTTGATTTCAAATTTCTCTTTGAAATTTTTCACAAGCTGCAAGTCAATTACGTGTCTTCTATTTTCCCATACACTAGGCTCTTGAACACTTCCTGCAATTGCAATACGTTGACCAACTACATTGTAGGACGCATTAAATGAAATCTGTGTTCGAGGCTCCGTGAAATAAATACCGGCATTAATAAGATAAGGCGATTGTCCTTGCAAAGGTCTTCCTACATATTCAGCTTGCCCAACAAAATCACTTAAGTCCACTTTAGATCGTATTAAAGCGGCATTTGTATAAAGGGTAAGGTTCTTCCAAAAAGAGCTAGTATCTGTTGGTGTGATAAATCCTAAATTTACTCTATACTCCAATTCAGTACCATAAGCCTGTACATTTCCAACATTGTCGTAATACAATTCAGGTGTTCCACTCGTACCTGTTCTTAACAATAATTCAATTGGATTAAAAAATTGTTTGTAGAATCCGGATACACTTATCACTTGACCCTTACCTGGAAAATATTCTGCCCTAAAGTCGTAGTTATTAATTTTTGCTCGCTTTAATTTAGGGTCTCCTGAAGTAAGGTTATCATTCACGAAGTTGTAAAAGATAAACGGTGCTAATTCTCTAAACTCAGGTCGTGAAACTGTTTGAGAGGCACTAAATCGCAAATTTAATTTTTTTACAGGTGAATAAACCAAATTTATTGAAGGCAATACGTCCATAACGGTGGTATCCAAATCCTGAGGTAAATTAGACCCAAATTCAATGTAATGAAACTTTTGATTGTACGATTCAAAACGCGCTCCAGCAATAATTCTTAACTTTTCTGATAACTTTGAATCAACCATTGCAAATGCCGCATTCAAAAATGAGGCCGCTTGATAACTGTCATCTACATTTGTTCCTTCTTCTAATTTAAATCCACCACTTCCATCAGCCATCAATCCCATGTTTTCTGGGGCAAAAATTTTATCTGGAGATAATAACAAAAGGCTTGAATTAAACGAAGCAGGACCTGCGGGATCATACATCGAAAAACCAAGATTTCGAGAAGCAAACGATCTGGTTCGAAATTGATGCATGCCTCCAACTTTTATGTCGTTTTTGGTTTTTCCCCAAGTAAACAATTTTGAAAAATCATACCGCGAATTGATGTTTTTCTCATTCAATGTGGACCAAAACATATTACCTGCACCGAGTGTACTAATGTCATTTTGTTGAATAACAGCAAAGTAGGGATCAGTTGTTTCCGTTTGTTGATAAACCGTTCTTCTCAAATTAGGAATGTCTCTCCTAACATTACTAAAGCCAAGAACCCAATTAAATTTCAATTGATTTCGGTTTTCATGTGAACCAATTAATTGCCCAGTATATAGGTTGTTTTGTGTATACCACATATTCGTTGAACGTTCATTGTTATTATCTCCAGTTATATCACGATTTCCTTGTCTAACATTCACTTTATCATCCGAATTTACGGTATATAAATTTTTAAATTGAAGGGTGTTTTTTCGTCCATACGAGTATTTAAAATTGGCCATAGCACTGCTAACCACACTGTTAGTGAAAACCGTATCTGTTAAATCATTTGTCTTTATAGTCCCTGCTGCTTGTTCCTCAAATTCTTTGCGGTTTATTTGATTAATGGAAAAATTATTTTGATAACTGTATGCCAAAACATATCCTAGTTGAGAAGAATCTTTTAGATTAATGGATCTACCAAGTGTATATTGCAGGTTAAAATTAGGTAAGGCTGTTCTATTTCTTGTTGACCAAGAAGCGTTTATTTTTTTAGCTTGATTTGCTTTTTCCTCTACGCTCATTATATCAAAATCAGTCGTTGAGGCGAGTCCACTTGGAATACTACGACCTGCTGTTCCATACCCAAGAAAATCCGTTGGAGTACCTTCATACGTTTTAAATTGCTTAAACGTACTCAAGGTATTATAAGCGGAGGTGATTTGTATATTTTGAAAGTTTTTTGATTTTGGTTCAGTGGTATTGATGTTAATTACTCCGCCAGCAAATTCAGCCGGAAGATCTGGGGTGGCCGATTTTGTTATCATTAAATTATCAATCATGTTCGCTGGAAATAAATCGAATGAAAAGGCTTTTCGATCACTTTCAGAACTTGGGAGCGCCGCTCCATTTATTAACGCGAAATTATATCGGTCACTCAACCCTCTTACTACAACAAACTTATTGTCTTGAACGCTGGCTCCACTTACTCGTTTAAAAATTTCAGCAGCGTTCGAATTGGGCGACTTGTTGAATGCATCTTTTCCTATAATTTCAATTACTGATGCATTTTTTTGTTTCATTTTTTCGGTTTCATTAACCGATTCTTTGTTTTTTTGAATGGCAATATTGAAATCTGTTAGCGTTTTTATAGAGCTTTTCAATTGGAAATCTAAGATTGTCGTTTGTCCTGTATTAACAACAATGTTTTTCAATGTGTCCGTTCCCATTTGGTCTACAGTGCATGTAATCGTGTAAGTTCCAGCTTTCAGCCCGCTAATTGTATAAACTCCAACACTATCCGAGAAACCGCCTTTATTTAAGCCCTCCACTTTAATGCGGGCCATTTCGATTTTCTCTCCTGTTGTTTGATTTATAATACTCCCTGTTAGAATACCGTTTTGAGCATAAAAGAAGATGGGAGAAATAAGGAAAAGAAGAAATAAACACCTGTTTTTCATACTACTATTTTAATGCTGCAAAGAAACGGCGGGAAGGTAATGAAAGCATTAATTCAATGTTAATTTATTATTAATAACCGTTCAGTTTATTCTTAACTAAAGGAAAAAAAACACCCACATATTATTGAATTACAAGAGGTATTAGAATTGATCCAACCAACGAAAAGCGCCGTCTTTCCAATAGATAAAACCGCCCCCACATTTATCTTTGAAGTGCACAAATAGGGCGTGGTATGGTAGGTTGATTTTATCTTTTTCTGGGACATCTTCAAAACGAATATAATCTTTATCGTAATTGGACCATAATATTTCCCCAGGTTTGACAGCTAAGAAAATTTCTGAAAAATAAAAATTGGATTTTGTTTTATCATTTCCAGTACCAATTATATGGGCTTCTATTGTTTTATTAAAATTAAAAACCACTATATCTAAAGAAATACCGTTATCTGTTAATACTGCAATATCCTTTATTCCATCCCCATAGAAATCTCCTAAAATAGAAACGGTAGGATAATTGGTTGCCGGCTTAAATCCCTTTAAGTGATCAAATTTGTTGATGAGAATCTTGAGGCTGTCAATAGAAACAACACTCTCACTTAGTTGTTGAATTGTTTTTTTTGGCTCACTAGTTTGATTGGTTGTACTTGTAGCTTTTTTTACTTTTTTCTGATTGCATGAAACTACTAGTAGTGCCAAAATTAATAATCTGTACATAGGGGATTAATTATTGATGAGATTTTCTCAATTCATTTGAACATGTATTTCATTGGCAAAAGCAGTATCAATAGGCTCCCATAATTCGATTCGGTTTCCTTCAGGATCTAAAACATGAAGAAATTTACCATAATCATATGTTTCTATTGAATCCAAAACGGAGACATTTTTTTCTGTTAAATGAAGTAAAAATTCATTTAAATCATCTACCCTGAAATTCAACATATATGTTTGCTTAGGTTCTCCAAAATAATCAGAATCAGCCGGAAATGTTCCTAATTGTAAGTATCCTTTTGGTTCATCATATCCGTTAAATGAAAATAGAACTCCATAATCATTAGTTGTTAGGCCTAGTACTTCTTGGTACCATTTCATCATGTTTTGAGGGTCTTTAAATTTTATAAAAACCCCACCTAAACCTGTTACTTTACCTTTTTTCATAAATTTTATAATTTAGAAATGCTACTAAAAAACCAAAAATCACCCCCATTGAATTGGCTATCCCATCCATTACGCTCGACTCGCGACAAGGAACAAAACCTTGAATCCATTCAAGTAAAAAGCCATATCCAATTAGAACAAATGCTATCCAAATTTTCTTCCATGAAATTAGACTTAGAAGGAAAGTGTTTAACGACAAAACAAAATACGCAAAAAAATGGGATAATTTATCTTTGTTTTCTAAGTTTAATGCCGATTTTGGGGGAAGAAGGGAAAGCAGAGTTATCGTAAGAAACAATATAATCAATGAAAATAATAATAACTTGCCTCTAATCTTTTTCGAGTTCATATTTTAGCAGTTTCCCTTTTTCAATAGCTGGCAATCCTTCTGACATCCAAGTTGGCATTGACTTATTCAATAAATAATAATCGAAAAACTGGCGCATGCGTATACTTAAATCAATTTTATTTGCGAGTTTGGTTAAATTATGATCGTCCCCATTGTAGTTCAGCAACCAACAAGGCTTGCCTAAGCGCCTCATTCCAGTGAACAACTCAATACCTTGATACCATGGAACTGACCCATCTTGATCATTATGCATTATTAACAAAGGAGTGGAAACATTGGGTAAATGAAACAAAGGAGAGTTTTCGAAATACAGTTCTGGCGCTTCCCAAATTGTTTTTCCAATTCTACTTTGTGTGCTTTCATATTGAAATTGTCTATTTAAGCCACTTCCCCATCGGATTCCTCCGTAGGCAGAAAACATATTTCCAACAGGCGCTCCAGCCATGGCTGCGGCATAGCGCTTGGTCATTGTAATTAACTGGGCAGATTGATACCCTCCCCAACTCTGACCTTGTAATCCCATGCGAGTTGAATCAATATTTTGGTATAATTTCAATACATGATCAGTACCACTCATAATGCAATCAAACGCCCCTTTAGCTGGAAATCCGGGCTTGTATCGCACATCAGGTATAAATACCACATAACCTGCAGAAGCATATTCAGTAGGATGAATAATGCTTGCTGTAGGTCGAGGAGAGTGATAATCGTGAAGCCCGTCGGAATTTAATTCGTAATAGTAAAGAATTAACGGGTATTTTTTTGTTGCATCAAAATCAGTTGGTTTATACACCAATCCTTCCAATTCAATTCCCGAATAACTCTTCCATTTGGTTAATTCAACGGTTGACCAAATAAAGTCATTTTGTTGTGGATTAGTTTTAGAAATTACCCGTTCATTTTCCCACTTGAAATTCATTACCGTTAATTCAGGATATTCTATTAATGTGGACTTCCGAAGTAAAACAGTGCTTTTATCTTTTGATCTTTTAATGAATTTTATAGAGAAATCCCCACTATAAACTTGTTTCAAATCAAGGTGATTATCATGTTGAACAAATTTGTGTACTGATTCACTTTTTGTTTTTGTATTGAATCCTTTTAGCAACACGTTATCGAAGTCTACAAAAAGTGAATCATTATTCCATAAAATGGGTTCATATCGTATGTTAGATTTCTCTCCCTCCTTTTCCGTTAAACAGGTCAGCTTTTTTGAAGAGATTTCGTAACTCCACACATCAAATTCAGAACGAAAAAGGTATTCCGTTTCATTTTTGGTAAATCCAATTTCACCAACCGGACCAGCCTTCATAGGCATTCCATTTATGTCTTCAATCCAAGTAGTGTTATTTGATGAACAAGAAACGCAGTCGTCAGTTTTTTCTTCTAAATTCATTAAATGATACTCCTTCTTATCGGGATCGAAATAGCTAAAATAATTTCCACTAGGAGAAAGTGATCCAGAATAAAACACTCCTTTGATAATAGGCTGCACACTTCCATCTATAGCCGATATTCGATAATAATCAGAGCGTGTTGGTGACGTCCATTGTGATTCTATTTTATACTTTTCATTCGAACGAGCCATCAGATAATTAGAAACTAAATCAGTTGTTGGATTTATATCTAACGTATCATTAGATAACTGAATCATTTTGTCCGTTTTCAAGTTAAGCAAGCAAAGTTGGTTTCTTTTTTCATCAAGTTTCAAATTGACTAATTGTTGTGACTGAAGTGATTTATCTTGATAATGCCAGATATCTAATTTTGGTTTTTCGGATTCGAGGAGTGAATCTTTTGTTTCAGGTATTAATCGAGAGGATCTACCAAAAAACAAAAATCGTTCATCTCTTGTGAAACTTAATTTTCTGTGTTCTGAAATGCCAAAATCGTTGCCAAAAAATGGTTGAGTAGTATCACCATAAATTTGGATTTTCATTGTTTTTAAATCAACTAAAGAAAGATTATATTGTTTGGTTTTTGAAGTGTCTGACGAAAACAAGAAAGCCATTGTTGTTTCTGTTTCGCTCCAAACGGGAGTTTGAATGCTCGTTTTTGCAGATAGGATTATTTTTTTTGACCCATCATTGACATTATAAAGCACTAGTTTACAAGAATCTACTTTATCTTTTTGGTGGTGAATGTAGGCTACATAATTTCCTTTTTTTGAAATTGAATAATCAGTAACATTAATCTCCTTTACTACATGTTCGTTGTTTGAAGTGAAAATAAAAAAAGGAAATCCATCCGATGCAATCTCTTTAGTTATTTTCTTCTTTTTAAATACTCGCTTTTTCTTCTTGGGCAGGGGCTTAGGATTTTCCTTTTCAGTAGTATACGCTACTACATTCGATTCTTCAGATATAGAAACTCGCTTTAATTTCGGAATTTTTACTGTTGTATCTTTTTGTGGAAGGAAAATACACAAGGTGTCCTTAGGCCACTTTTTTTTATCCAGTTTTTTTAATTCGCTTGTACGCAGTGTGTCAAAACCAGGGGTAAGTCTATAAGCAATAACGTCCTCTTGTAAGGAAATGCTAGCATCTTTTCCTCTCTTTATTGAATCTAATTTCGATGATTTCTGATTATAAAAATATAAATACCCATCTCCTTTCAGAGGATTGATTTCATAGCTTATCCACAATCCCGTTGATGATACTTGTTGTTTTTCTAGTTTTTTCCATCCATCATATGCATGATAATCAATTTGTTTAATTTGTCCAAAACATGAAAAAACAGAAGTAAAACCTAATAAAATTAAACCCCGCGTCTTTTTTATCAAATACAGCGACATAGTTACTGAACAATCAATTGATAATGATAAAATAATTCACCGCTTTTCAAAAGAATAAAATAAGAAGCCGGAGCTAAGTCATTAATTAAAACTGATTGTGATTCAAGCTGATTTATATTCTTTACAATTCTTCCATCAATTGTGAGAATTTGAATTTGATCTAAAACATTCGTGCTTTCGATAAAGACAGTCCCCGTAGATGGGTTAGGTGAAATACTAAAATGCGAGGGATTTTCAATTAATCCAGCACAGTTGTCAACCGTTATATTTTGATCGGCTATTGAACTACAACCATTGATTGTAATAGAATAAGAAACGACATAAGATCCGGAACCAACAGAAGAAGGGAAGAAACTGCCATTAGTTACACCGTTACCGGTAAAAACTCCACCAACGGGACTTACACCCGCAAGAACAATACTCGCAGTTGTATCACAAGTTGACGGAAGTGGATCAAAAATAATTATTGGGTTTTCAAGCACTATAACGGCACCTTGAATAGAGTCTGTACATCCATTATTCGAAGTGTAAACATAAAAAAACGAATTGCCTCCAACCGCTGCATTAGATACAAGAAAAGAATTGTTTTGAATGTTTAATCCTGAATAAAAGCCACCAGTGGGTGTCCCGAGATTTAACGACAAAGGGTCTGAATCTGCACATTGGTCTGGATATTCCCCAAAACTAAGGGGAGTTGAAGGTTCAACGGTAAAAGGCTGATTTGTGGAACTAGAGCAATTATTTGCATCGACAACTGCATAAGTAACAATACAAGAGCCAATTGATGCATCAAATTGATTGTTAGTTACAGAAATCCCCGAGAAAACACCTCCAATAGGGGTTGCATTCAAATCGAAAATAGGTGCGTTAGGACAAAGTGTATCAATTGGAGGGAAGTTGATTATCGGGCCATCAATTTGCACAAGGAAAGAATCAATAACAGTTGAGCAAGAACCGGAGGCCGCAATAGTGTTATAAATTACAAATGTTCCATTTGAGCTATTCAAGGGATTAATTTCACCCGAATTAGGCGCAACATCTATTAAGGAAGAGTTTGCGCTAAAAAATCCAATGGAGGAATTTGGACTAAGAACAACGGATTGAATAGAATCTGAATTACAAATTAGCAGATTAGAATAGGAAAATTCCGCAGAGGGATTCGATGTTATCGTTAGGTTCTGAGAATAGGTGTTGGGGCAAATCCCTTCAGTGTGAAACGTGATTGTATAGTTGCCCTCTAGCGCTTGTGTCATGTCTATTTCCCCTAAAAAGTTATCAACGAATTGTATGTTTGCCGGTTCTGATGTGAAATAACCAAACGGAGGAACCATCACAATTGTTGGAACAAGATTCAACGAATTCACACACACAGTGTTTGTTGGATAATAAAAAGTGGCATCGTCCAATGGAAAAACGGTTACCGATATTGTGTCACTGTAACCAATACATCCATTGCCATTCGTGTATTTTGCATAATACGATTGAGCATCAGGGATAAAAAATGAGTTCCCTAGCCCTAAACTTGTTTGATTACCGACTTGAAACCATTCATAACCTCCCGTAAGGTTTCCTGAAACCAATGAAGAGTCATTGGCACAAATAATAGAAGGCGAACTAGATAATGATGGGTTTGTAACCGGTAAATTTAAGGTAGCAAAATAATCATTAGATGTTCCGCAAGCATATCCATCAAACGTATTTGGAGAGATTAATACAGCATAATTTGAAGGATTGGTAATTGGATATGAAATTGACCCATTTTGACACGCCATAAAACTGGCCGTCGCTAGTATTGCTGGGTTTGCACAATTAGATATATCTACAATGTATAAATTATAAGGAAACTCAGCTGTTGCCGACCATGTAACAACTCCTGGTTCAACTAGTTGAAATTGATACCAATCTAAATCTCGATTTCCATTTGTTGCCCAAGCGTTACCAAACACTGTTTGACCGCAAGAGATTGGTTGATATACGTTTGGAGTAGCGTTACAACCTCCATTTCCGTCTGTTCCACATAGTTCATTTTCAACTATTGATCCAGCAGGCGGGGAAAGTAAACAAGGGGTGAAATTTATAACACAAATAGTAAAACCCATGGTGTTGGGAATACCGTCTAACCAATCATGAACGCGAATGTAATACGTTTGACCAGGAACTAAATTAGTTAATGTGGTTGATTCGGTAGCGCCTTCAAACGTATTATCTATGCACGTTATTGAGTTGAGGCTGGCACACGAAATTCCGCTAAAAACCTCAAATACTGCATCAAATTCGAGTGAACCAACTACGTTTATAATTGCCCCAGTAGTATTTGCGGTAAATTTATACCAAACATCATTATTTGCAGTTCCTGAACACCCTATGGTTGATTGGGTGGCATTCATTACAGAGCCTGAAGTGGCTACACAAGTTGTTCCTTGAGTTAATGTTACTGAATTAGTACAAATATCATTACTAGGAGGCGATGCAACTGAAGTATAAGAATAACTATCAATTCCAATGAAATTTGAATTTGCTCCATTTGGCCCACCGTTGGTAACAAAATATCGAAAAGCAATTCGACCATTTGTGGGCCCAGGTAATCCGGAAATTGTTACCGAATATTGAGTCCATCCGATTGGGTATGCAGTAGTTGTTAAATTCGGATTTACGGAAAGTAGTAAAGTAGTAAATGTACCAACTGAAGTTGTTGTTGTTCCGGGATTTGTTCCATTTCCAGCAGTGCTTAATCGCACTTCTAAACGATCAGGATATACCGGAGTTCCAGCCGTTGTTCTGGTGAAGAATGAAATTATATCTCCATTATTTAATGTCCGCGTTGGTGCAAATAACCAATTGCTTATAGTGGCGGGTGCTGACGACAAAGTACTTTGATAATTCACCGATAAATAGGATCCGGTTGTGCCCGCTTGAGCCGGAAAAACAGTTATATCTCCTACACCCCAATCTAAATCAGGAGAATCACTGTTGTTTTGAATGTACCAATCAGTTAAGGTAGCAATATTCTCAAATCCCTCTGTAAAAGATTGGCTATTAACTCTTCCAATTACGAAAAAAAAGAGTGCTAATGGTAGAACGCGACTAATCATTTTTTAACGATTTACTAATTTCAACTTCTTTTCTAATGGGTAATTTTTTAACTCTTACCTTGTCAATTGGACGTGACATTTGAATTGTATTCGATTTGTTAATTGGCTTTGCTGGTGTTTCAATTCCTTTTTCATCTTGACGGGTGATCTTTGTTTTTAACTCTTTTGAAGGTTGAATCGTTTGACCAATTGATGAATTAGCGATACTAAAAAATAAGATCGAAATAAGCACTTGTTTCATATGAATAAATATTAATTTTTTATCAATTTAGTAGTTTGAATGTTGTCTGAAACTACTAAGTAATTTCCTGATTTTAAGAACGAAAGATTGATTTTGGTTGAACTAGTTATCTCTGATTTTTCAAAAACAATGCGTCCCATCATATCTTTAATGATTATTGTGTGTTGCGCATTATCAGAAAAAGATAATATTAATTCAGTTGTTGCGGGATTTGGATAAATCAACAAGTTTTGTGCATTTAATTCAGAAATACCAGATGTTGGACAAACCTCATCAACTGGTGAACCTCCGCAGTATGTTAAAGGATATAAAAACGCGGATTCCATTCGCGGATTCTCTGGTTGAAGCATGTTATCCGTGCATCCCAATTGTTTGATTAGGAAGTCTCTAAAGAAATTAACTGTAGTATCCATACATGCAGCGTTTCCTGCGTAAGGCACGTGCGGTGCTCCCAGGAATGTGTAAAATTGATTTTCTACCCCAACGGCACATGCTCTTTCATGCACCATTCTGCTTCCATCTAAATACATTAATGGAGTTCCTGGATTAACAATACCACGATTATATTTTACTGTTCCATCATTGGTGCCATGAACGGAAGCTAAGGGAATATCTCCAGCTTCCAACCAACTATAACGAGCTAAAGCTCCGCAGCCATTCAATACCGCGTGAACTTTTGATGAATACCCTGGATTTCCGCTTGTTCCCTCTAATCCGCCTAACGTTGAAATAACACTAGGACTTAGATAATCAGTAATCTCACATTCTTGATCTAAATAAGCAACATGTAGGGCTGTTATTGCACCAGCAGAGCTACCACCAATAAAAATATGGTTTGTATCAATTTTATAGGTGTTTGTAGTTTGTTTGTCTTTATAGAAAAAACGAATAGCTGCCCTTAAGTCTTGAGTGGCGCGCACAACTGCTTTTACGGCATTGGCAGAGTCAAAAGGAAAAAACCCTATTCGATAGTCAATAGAGGCTGTTACATATCCTTTTTTGGCAAATTTTTGACACATGGCCGCTACATCACCGTCTGTTTTCGAACCCCCAATAAAACTACCGCCGTGAACCAAAAGAATTAATGGTCTATTCATTTCAGTGTCTCCTATTGGTTGATAAACATCTAATTTTAATATTGTTGCAGCCCCATTCCACGAGGTGTTTTGTCCGAATGTAACATCACTGGTAGTTGTGAAATTGGTAAAGACATCAGAAGCATATCTGCCTGTAGAGCAAGGTGATTGAGCAAACAAACTGCCGGCAAGAAGTGAACTAAGAAATAAGGTAATTTTTATCATGGTAAATAAATTTTAAGGGAACAACGTTGAATTAAAAGCATTTGCATCCACTTGTGGAATGCGCGATTTATATTTAGAATTAATCGATTTTATAAACTCATTGGCTAGTAGAGCATTTCCTTTTGCGTTAAAATGAATACCATCTAAGGAATATGCTCCTCCTGAAACAAACTTAGAACTCATTGTCACGCCATTATAAACAAACCCTGTTTGGAGATTCTTTGAAAATTCATTCACGTTCACAACAGCAAGGTTATATTTAGCAGCTAAATCTATGATAATTTGGTTGTATTCTGCGATTACTCCTCGCAAATATTGTAATTCACCAGCATCCAAAACAAATTCGTCACGAATGGGAAATAAAACACCCATTTGATTGCACTTAACTGAATCCAACGGTAGACTTAGGGTGAGTAATTCAGTTGAAAGTATTTGTCTTACAGCAAAAGCATTCGCCGTTGAATCCACAATCATAAAAGGATTACTGCCAACCGAAAAATAATAATCCAATGGATTATAAATTGAATTCAATGTTGTATTACTTGATGCATCTAATGTTAGCCCATTCCAAGGTATCGTTGTGAAATAAGGCATCTCAGAAACGTCGGGAATAGTCGCAAGCACTCCTTTAGCTCCATTTGCCGTAGCCGTTAGCAAAACTTGTTCATAATCACTCGCAAACAAAATATTCGGTTGGATATATTCAGTTGTACCTCCTGATTTTGCGAACGACAAAACCTCTTCTAATCCTAAAAATAAAGAGAAAAAAGTGGGTTGGGAAGCAAACGCATCACCCATTATACTGGCACTAGACGAAGACGCCATTCGAGTAAAAAACGAATTGGAATTGGAGCTAAAAACATCAGCAAGCTTCAATCCAGGAATACCATAATTTCCAAAAAGAGCGTTGGTTGAATAAATGTTTTGATTGAAAACTCCCAAGTCTCCCTGTGCAGCAATCCGAATAGGCGAGAGTGATGTTACCCCTTGACAATCTGTCTTGTAGCCTAATTTCATCGGTGAAAGCAAGTTTGAACTAATTCCAATGGATGACTGATCAACTAGAGGCTGATTGAAATTTCCTCCTCCGACTTTTGCTAATTGACGAGCGATTATATTGGCTAACGAATTTTCCTGCCCTTCGAAATACAAACCGTCATTCATGTATCCTGCTACATGCCCTCCTCCAATCATGACAAAGCGAGATGGATCTATTTCACCTTTGGAATAAGTAGGCTCATTATATTTTGGTTTACAAGAAAAGACTGCTAAGACCATAAATGCCGCTATACTTATGGTGGTAATTATTCGATTCATCTTACCATTTATAAATTAATGAAAATCCCGGAGCAACTGCTTTTGTTCTATAAGTACCGTATAAGTTTGTTTCTGCATTTTGTGCAGTTCGTTTTAATTGAGTATAATAAATGGACGCGTCTATCGAGAATTTTTCTGTAAAGCGATAAGACAGTCCCCCTGTGAAATAAAAGCGATTAGCATCTGGCGTTTCTGGCGTAACACTGGCATCTGGCACCGGAGAAAAACCAAATCCTGAACCCAATCGCATATCTAATTTCCCATTTGCTTTATACATGGCACCTCCTCTGAAGGCAAAAATACTCTTGTAGTTTCGTGCTGACTTTGTGTCTAATAATGAGGTTGTATTTTTCTCGTAATCAAACGCTAATGAGTCATACACCTTCCATCCAACGTAATTTATATCCAATACAAATTGCCATTTTTTAGTTGCTTTGTATGCCCATCCAAGCGTGGTAACATTAGGCAACGGCAATGCGCCTGTAAATACTCCGTCTGGAAAATTTGTATTCAAAGATGCGGGTACTGTAAAGGTTGCTACTCCATTTTTTACCTTCATGTTTATTTGTGATCGATAGGTAATTCCAACGGTTAATTTTTTATTTAAATCATAATGTATGCCCGCATTAAATCCAAAACCAAGAGCTTTTCCTGCTAATTCGGCGTGCCCATAATTTCCAAGACTGTCTTGCACAGGAACATCTTTTTGAAGGTTCACATTTCCTGTTGAAATAATAAAACCTGCTCCAATACCAATAACATCCGCAATGCGATAAGACAAAGTTGGTTGAATATAAATGGCTTTTAACTCCAACCGGGTTAATGCAAAACGACCAATCCAATTTTCTTCCCATTGTACGGTGCTTCCGAAAGGAGTATAAGCAGCAATTCCAAACTTTAATTTGTCGTGTTTGTGCGCTTGAAAGATACCATAGGCTGAAAATGGAGTTCCCACCGGATTTTTGGTTCTGTATCCATGTTGTGTGGCAGAATCGACATATAAGACATTGGAAAAAATCGGCGTACTAGCAATATTGATTGAGTTTTCATTCGAAAAAGCTACAGATCCTGGATTATAAAAGATACTTGCTCCATCCTGAAAAAGTGCCGTTCCTGCACAACCCATCCCTTGTTGCTTTTGTCCTTGGAAATTCACTTGAAATCCTTGAGCATAGCTCCTATTTATGGACAAAAAACCCAAAAGAAATAGAGAGAATATGTACATTTGTTTCATTGGCCGAGTGCATTTATTTCAAATATAGTAAAAATACAGTTGTTGCTTTGATTTTTGCAAAAGTTTCTAATCAATTGATAACCATGAAAAACTTAAAATTTCTTCTTGTTTCACTAGCTATTTTAATTGTGCAATTAATTTCCGCTCAAAAGGTAAAAGAAGCATATGTTATTTACACGTCAAACGGAAAGAAAACGAATTTTCAATCCATTGAAAAACAAGCATTGATAGCTGATTTTGTTTTTTTTGGTGAGTTTCATGATAATCCAATCTGTCATTGGTTGCAATTAGAATTGACAGAATCAATGCATTCCAAATCCCAATCTAATTTGATACTAGGTTTTGAAATGTTTGAACAGGATCAACAAGCAATTTTGGATGCATATATTGAGGGGAAAATAGATGAAAAAACCTTTAACGATTCGTGTAGACTTTGGCCAAATTATAGCACAGATTATAAACCTTTGGTTGATTTCGCTAAAGAAAATAAATTAAAATGTATTGCTTCAAACGTACAGCGAAAATATGCATCACTTTTATTCAAAAAAGGAAGGGGAGCATTGGATACACTTGCGCCAACGATTAAGGCGCAAATGGCTGATATTCAATTTGAAATCGACACCACGCTTTCCCAATATCGGGCTGTTCGCGAAATGGGTGGACATGACATGGGTTTAAATATGGTTGAAGCTCAAGCATTTAAAGATGCCACCATGGCAAAATTTATCGTGAAAAACAGCAAACCAAATTCAAAAATGATTCATTTTAACGGCGCTTTTCATTCAGATTATCACCAAGGAATTCTTTGGTACTTAAAAAAGGAAAAACCAAATGCAAAGTCCCTCACAATCTCGACTGTTACACAAGTTGAAATGGATAAACTCGATAAAGAAAACTTACAGAAAGCAGATTTTATTATTTGTGTACCCGAGTCAATGACACGAACTCATTAAACATAACCAGTAAGTTGTTGTTAGTGAAATATGAGTAAGAATACTGTTATTTGGGGTGCAGGTTGGTTGGGGATTCCCTTGGCAAAATCATTGAAAAATGAAGGGCATTGTGCTTTTTGCATTACGCGAAGCCAGGAAAAGAAAGAACTATTAGCTTCTTCTGGAATCGATGCTTCAACCATTGAATATTTTCGAACCAATACTGAACTTATCTCAAAATGTTCCATGTTTATTATTACGTTGCCGCCAGCTGGAGACAGTATTTTTTTAGAGCAAATGAAACAAACCATTCAACTTTTACCTGTTGAAACCCATCTTATTTATACTAGTTCAATTGGAGTTTATCTTCCAACATCAGGATTGGTTGATGAAAACTCTCCCATTGATGAAACTCATGCTGTGGCACAATTTGAAAAGACAATTTCAGTAGCTAAATCAGACAATTTAACAATTTTGCGTTTAGGTGGATTAATTGGCCCAAAGAGACACCCAGTACATTTTTTAGCAAAAAGAAATCAGAATTCTAACCCTAATCAAGTCGTAAATTTGATACATCAAGAAGATGTGATTCGGGTGATTGAGGCATTCGTACTCAAGCCTACTGTTGGGGTTTTCAATGTTTGTTCTTCGGAACATCCAACAAAAAAAGAATATTACAATGAAGCAGCCACGGCATTTGGTCTAGAACCAATTTCATTCGAAAATTCTAGCAATGAACTAGGGAAAACAGTTGATTCTTCAAAATTGGAACGATTATTTCCTTTAGTTGTTTCCACTTCAATTTAT
>CAMAQX010000024.1 GCA_945860455.1 Lishizhenia tianjinensis | reverse complement strand
ACTTATGGCAATGATGGTTATTACATAAGTAAAGTTGATTTTGCAGGAATTACAGTTAACTCTGAGGGTAATCCATATCATGAATACTACCGAAAAAAAACAGCAAAGATAAAACGAGGTGAAACCCTTGATTTAAACCTAGGTTATAATTTGGCTGACCAAAACAATTCTGTTTCAGTTTATTTTGACTGGAATCGTGACGGAGATTTTTATGATCAAGACGAAGCTGTCTGGAAGTCTTTCAATTTACTGAATAATTCAACTTCTATTCCTATAATTGTTCCCGGTTTTGCAAAAATAGGGTATTCTTCAATGAGAGTAATGGTAAGAGGATATTCTAATTATAATGTTGATGACCCCTGCGTTGATATTGAAAATGGTGAAGCTGAAGATTATCAAATTGAAATATACTAGGAGATCAAAAAAAGGAACTCTCACAACCTCCCTTCAGCCATAGTTGTCGGGAGGTTTTTTGTTTAAATTTAATTTTTGATTATTTTTTTATCATCTGTTTGATTGCTAAAAATGCGTTGTTAATCAGGTTGAATTCTGTCTATTAAATACAATCTTGGGTTATCAACCCAAAAATTAAAAAAAGAAGTATTCCACAAAATCACTTATCTGAGAGTTCAGTTGTTTTGTATAAAAAATCTATTTTTGCTTTTTGAAATAGCAATTTATGGTTATATTTGCTTTTTAAAATAGCAAAATGAATCAACTTTTTGAAAAATCAACTCGAAAAATTAAAAATGTTCCGCTTGAATTTAAGCGTTATTTATTCGATAGAATTAATAAATCCAATCGTCTCATTGCTGTCAAAGGAGCGCGAGGAACGGGTAAAACAACCTTGTTACTTCAGCTTGCCTATGAACATAAAGCAGATGAGGTATTGTACATAGCGCTTGATGATTTATTTTTTTCAGAAAATACATTATATGGCTTAGCGGAAAACTTTGTCAAAATAGGTGGAAAATTATTGCTTCTAGATGAAGTACATAAATATCCTAATTGGTCTCGTGAGTTGAAATTAATCTACGACGATTTCAGTAATTTACAGGTCATTTTTACCTCTTCATCCATCTTAGATATTTACAAAGGCGAATCTGATTTGAGTCGAAGGGCAGTAACGTATAGTTTGACAGAAATGTCATTTCGAGAATATTTATTGTTTAAAGAAAAAATAGATCTACCCGTTATTTCACTTGAAGACATTTTGGAAAATCATATGGAAATGTGTGTTAATCTCACCCAACAATTTACCCCTTTCAAGTATTTTTCCGAATACCTCAGGATTGGCAATTATCCCTATTATGAAAACAATGTAGAGGAATACTATCAAAAAATTCGAAATACCGTAAATTTAATTTTAGAAGTTGATATGCAGGCAACTGAAAATTTAGATTACCAAACGATTACAAAATTGAAGCGATTATTATTTGTTATATCCTCAAATGTTCCATTTACCCCAAATATTTTTAAAATAAGCGAAAGCATTCAGTTGAACCGTAATGCGCTAGTACGTGCCTTACAATTGTTGGACAGAGCAGAGTTAATTAGGTCAACCTACAAACAAACCAAAAGTATCAGTATATTGAATAAACCGGATAAAATCTGGATGCATAATACCAATTTAATGTATGCTATTTCTAGCGATCAAATTGACATTGGAACTGTACGAGAGACTTTTTTTATGCAAAATTTTAGCAATAATCATACTGTTTCTTTGCCCAATAAAGGGGATATATTAGTAGATAACACATTTCTTTTTGAAATAGGCGGCAAAAACAAAACAAGAAAACAAATTATTGATTTTGATAAAGCCTTTTTAGTCAAAGACGATATTGAGATAGGTTTTCAAAATAGCATTCCGTTGTGGCTTTTCGGATTTATGTATTAAATATAAGAATACCAACAACATCGCTTGTCGGGAGGTTTTTGCATAAAAAAAGTATAACCAATATTACTGTTATAAGCAGTAAAAAACAAAATAGAATATCCGATTGGGGCAGAAAAAAGGACATTATATAAAAAGAAACGTCGTACCACTGGCACGACATTTTCTTTTTATCCTATTAATAACTCTAAAAGAAAGAAGGAATCAATCTTACCCCTTCAAAATACCCCTTGAAATTACAATTTTTTGTACTTCCGAAGTTCCTTCGTAGATCTGTGTGATTTTCGCATCGCGCATCATTCGCTCCACGTGATATTCTTTCACGAAACCATATCCTCCGTGAATTTGAACAGCCTCAACCGTTTGTTCCATTGCCACTTTGGATGCGTATAATTTGGCCATCGCTGAAGATTGATCGTAATTTCTACCTTGATCTTTGTCCGTTGCTGATTTGTAAACCAACATACGCGCTGCTTCAATCTCAGTAGCCATA
This sequence comes from Lishizhenia tianjinensis, assembly GCA_945860455.1. GTDB lineage: Bacteria > Bacteroidota > Bacteroidia > Flavobacteriales_D > Crocinitomicaceae > UBA952. The sequence continues at coordinate 14,550 of CAMAQX010000024.1, read as the reverse complement.
TCTGCTAATTTGAATGCAATTGCTTGGTGTTTGTAAATTTCCTTTCCAAATGCTTTTCGTTGCTTCGAATATTCAGTCGATAACTCAAATGCTCCTCCGGCAATTCCTAATGCTTGTGCAGCGATACCGATTCTACCTCCAGAAAGCACTTTCATGGCAAATGTGAATCCAAAACCATCTTCACCAATTCTATTTTCTTTCGGAACTTTTACGTCATTGAACAACAAGGTGTGGGTATCACTTCCGCGAATTCCCATTTTGTCTTCTTTAGCACCCACGATGAATCCGTCCATTCCGCGTTCCACGATGAGCGCATTGATTCCTTTGTGACCCAATTCCACATTTGTCTGAGCAATCACTAAATAAACAGAAGCTGATGAACCATTGGTAATCCAATTTTTTGTTCCGTTCAATAAATAATGGTCGCCCATATCTATGGCTGTTGTACTTTGAGAAGTTGCATCTGAACCTGCTTCTGGTTCTGATAAACAAAATGCCCCGATTTTTTCACCGGTAGCAAGTGCAACTAAATATTTTTGTTTTTGTTCTTCTGTACCAAATTTTTCTATTCCCCAGCAAACCAATGAATTATTCACCGACATACAAACAGATGTAGATGCATCTACTTTGGAAATTTCTTCCATAGCCAACACATACGACAAGGTATCCATTCCGCTTCCACCATATTTTGGGTCTACCATCATTCCCATAAAGCCAAGTTCTGCCAATTGCTTGATTTCTTCTGCTGGAAACTTCTGAAGGTTATCACGCTCGATAACTCCCGGTTTTAATACGTTTTGCGCAAAATCTCTTGCAGCATCTCTTACGGCAATTTGTTCTTCGGTTAGTTCAAAATTCATAGTTTATGAAGTTTTAATTGTTTCTTTGTATGCAAATTTAATGGTTTCAATTGTTTTTTCACAACATTAAAGTATGGTTGAATTAGAAATTCTTGGTTTGATGTCCGGAACCTCCTTAGATGGCTTGGACATTGCCCATGTTAAATTCTCGATAAGTCCCGAAAAAAAGGAGTTTAAGTTATTGAATTTCAAGACTTTTGAGTACGAGGCTGATTGTGTAATGGAACTTAGAAATGCACCCACACTTTCGGTAATTGAGCTGTTGAAATTGGATAAAAAAATTGGAAAGGAGTTTGCAAACAACGTGAATCTGTTCTTGGAAGAATATCAAATCGATAAAAATAACATTCAAGCTATTGCTTCTCATGGACAGACAATTTTGCATCAACCTCAAAATGGATTTACCCTTCAAATTGGATGCGGTGCCACGATTGCGTATCACACCAATCTTCCCGTAATCAATGATTTTCGAACGATGGACGTGGTTGCTGGAGGACAAGGTGCGCCTCTCGTTCCTATTGGAGATTTTGATTTATTTAATGATCTAGCCGAAGGATTTTTGAATTTGGGCGGATTTGCGAATATCAGTTTGAAAAAAGAAGAACAAATTAGTGCTTTTGATATTTGTCCGGCAAATTTACCATTCAATGAATTGGTAAAAGAACTAGGTGTTAATTTTGATAACGAAGGAAAATTAGCCCGAACAGGAAGAATTAATTCAGATCTTTTGTCTTGTTTAAACGACTTGGCATATTATTCTTTGGAAGCGCCTAAATCCTTAGGGACAGAATGGTTGGAAGAATTTTTTAATCCAGTTCTGAAGTCTTTTAAAAGTAGTGTCGAAGACAAATTAGCTACTATTTCAGAACATATAGCATTGCAAGTCGCCAGGGTTATTGCTGAAAATCAATTACAAAACGTGATGACAACCGGAGGAGGCACAAAAAACAGGTTTTTGATAGAGCGCATTCAATTTCACTCAAAAAACAAATTGGTTTTTATGGATGAACACACTTCGGATTTCAAGGAGGCAATAGTCTTTGCGTATCTGGGAGTGCTTTATTTACTGGATCAACCCAACTGCATTTCCTCCGTTACGGGTGCAAAACACAATGTGATTGGTGGATGTTTGCATAAGGCATAATGCGTTCAAAAACAGCTAGTTTTAAGGGTCAAAATCAAGTGGTAAAATCTACTTGAGGAATGAAATTGTTCATTTTTCAGGGGTTAAAATCACCTTTTTATCAACCAAAACATTCCGAAATTGCATAAATACAAACGGGCTTCGTTTAATCTATTTTTCTCGAAATGTATAACCCATCGCGCACAGGCAACAAAATAGATTCTAGTTGCGGGTGATTTTGAACATAATCATTGAACTCATTAATCATTCTCGTATCTACATCCATTTGTTCTTTCGGCATGGTCACTTTACCCGACCACAACACATTGTCTGTAAGAATATAGCCTCCAGAATTTAGCTTGTTTAAAACAAGGTCGAGGTAATTCTTGTAATTTCGTTTATCGGCATCAATGAAAACCAAGTCAAAATTTTCAGTGAGTGTTGGAATTATTTCCAGGGCATTTCCGGTAATTTGTTCAATTTTATCGGATAATTCGGCTTCAAGTATAAAATTAGAAATCATTTTTTCCAATTCCACATTCACATCAATGGTGATCAATTTTCCTCCCGTTTTTAGACCTTGTGCCAGCGCAATAGCTGAATAACCGGTATAAGTTCCAATTTCGAGAATACGTTTCGGTTGTATCATTTCAACCAAGAACCGAAGTAATTGCCCTTGAAAATGTCCACTAAGCATGCGTGGCTGCATTACTTTTAGGTGTGTTTCCCTGTTTATTTTGTGTAAAACGGCAGACTCTTGTGGAGTATGACGCAGCACGTATGCTTCAATGTCTTTGGGTAAAAATTCCATTTATTGCACTTTTGGACCAATGTATTCAATGCAAGGAGTAAATCCTACAAAACATTTCCCTTTTAATTCAACGTGTATTGACCCTGAATTGCTAACCGAAAAGCTATAATCCGGTTCTTTTTTCCATAATTCAAGGCATTTTTCTCCATTGAATCGATAATTTGTTGAATCCGAAATAAATGTTTTTAGTTGTTTCATCAATTCTTCATTACTTAGAAATTTGTCTGCACGATACACATCGTAATTTCCAGTGGTTAATTTACCCGTCCATGTTCCGGATGTATCTGTAATGATCCAATTTTCTACCTTTTTTCCGCCTTTTTTGGTGAGGGCAAACTTAGATTTGGAAGCCATAACAATCGTACCTCGAGCCATTTCAGGTGTTGGCCTTGCTCCTCCGCAATAGGGCGTATGTTTAATAAACACTAATGTTTGGCGTTGCGATGAACAGCCATAAATGGACAAGATTGTGAAAAGTAAAAAAAGTAATTTCATATACAGAATTAGAGTTGCTAAGTTAAAAAGATAAGCCGCGGTTTTACCTAATAAAAGGATGATTTTTTTTATTCTACTTTTTCGATCACGTTTTGGTCTGTTTTTGAAAAAAGAATACCTTTATACTAAGTAATATAACATGGCACTAAAGCAGCATTTGATTCAAAAACTAGAGCAAAAACTTTCTCCTCAACAAATTCAGTTGATGAAACTGCTTCAAGTACCAACCATTGAACTCGATCAGCGGATTAAACAAGAAATTGAGCAAAATCCTGCGCTAGAGGAAGGCGAAGAACGAGAAGAGGAGGATGATGAGTATGATTCGGAAGAGAATGATGACGACGAGTTTGACGATGACGAAGAAGAGTTTGATTTGTCGGACTACCTGGATGATGATTCCGCAGACTATAAAACACAAGCAAATAATCAATCTAAAGACGAGGAAGAACGGGTTATACCACTGTCTGGAGAGCAATCTTTTCGCGAAAAATTAATGGAACAAATACAATTGCTTCCGTTGATTGATAATCAATACCTGATTGCAGATACAATAATCGGTAATTTGGATGAATCTGGCTACCTCAATCGCGAAGTAGATGCCTTAGTGGATGACTTGGCTTTTTCAGTTGGAATAACTGTTTCTGAGGCAGAAATCGAGGAAACTTTAGCCCGAATTCATGAACTAGATCCGGCTGGAGTGGGCGCGAGAGACCTTCAGGAATGCCTCGTGCTTCAAATGAAACGAAAACAAGATGGTAAACCGCATCGTTCTCATGCCTTAGTGATTTTGCAAAAATTCTTCGAGGAGTTTACGAAAAAACATTACGATAAGATTTCAAAGAAATTGGATTTAACCGATGAAGAACTCAAAAAAGCAATCGACGAAATTCTTAAATTGAATCCAAAACCGGGAGGAAGCACTAGAGATGCTGCACAGAATTTCCAACAAATCATTCCCGATTTTTTATTGTTTGAATCGGATGGAAAATTGGAATTGACCTTAAATTCTCGAAATGCCCCCGATTTGAAAGTCAGTCGTGAATATGCAAACATGCTTCGGACCTATGCAGAAGGTGCAAAAACCTCGAAATCCGACAAAGAAGCACTTTCATTCGTGAAGCAAAAACTGGATAGCGCCAAATGGTTTATCGACGCAATTAAACAACGACAAACCACTTTATTGATTACCATGACGGCCATCATGGAATACCAACGCAATTTTTTCTTAACGGGCGATGAAACCAATCTTCGGCCAATGATTTTGAAAGATATTGCGGATGTGGTTTTAATGGATATTTCCACCGTTTCGCGCGTAGCGAATAGCAAATACGTACAGACAAATTTTGGAATATATTCTTTAAAGTATTTCTTTTCTGAATCATTATCTACCGATAGTGGGGAAGAAGTTTCTACACGTGAGGTGAAGAAAATATTGTCTAATGCGATTGAGGCAGAGGATAAAAAAAGACCCTTGCCTGACGAAAAACTGATGGAATTATTAAAAGATAAGGGTTATAATATTGCACGAAGAACAGTTGCAAAATACCGCGAACAATTGAACATTCCGGTTGCCCGCTTAAGAAAAGAACTATAATGCGATTAGTTGCACAAATTACTTCTTGGGTATTTATGCCACTGTTTATACCCATTTATTGTTTAATTCTAACTTTTTTCACCATCTCCTTTGAGGATTTTGTAATTAATCAAAATTCTTTATGGAGCCTGCCAAATCCTATGAAATGGGCAGTTCTTAATTTATATGCGATTTTTACTGTGATTGCACCTGGTGTTTCAATTCTCATTTTACGTAATAGAAAAATGATTTCATCCATTGAGTTGACGGATCGTACGCAGCGATTTTTCCCCATTCTACTCATGGTGTTTTATACTGCGGCTTTGTATTTACTTTTCGTATTGAAGGCAGGTGACGCGTTAATTCCAACATTCATTTATTCACTACCACTTTCTGGAACCCTCGTTTCATTAACACTTTTTTTATTGAATTTTAAATTTAAGGTAAGCTTGCACGCTGCAGGGGGAGGAATCTTATTTGGATATATTTTGGCGTATTGTATGAAGCAACAGTATTTTGAGTTTTGGGTTCTTCTACTTGCTGCAATTAGTACTGGATTAACAATTTCTGCGCGTCTTTATTTAAACAAACACACCATGGATGAGGTAGTTCATGGTTGGCTAATAGCTTTTTTAATTACTTTTTCAGTTAATTACCTCTATCAGTAGAATAAATAGGTAAGAACTACAGGCCGTTATAATTTTTTTTTGTTCGGTAGAAAGAAATGTTAACCCCACCATCGTAGAAAAAAAGGGGTGATTAATATGGGCATGAAACGACAGTAGGATCTGTTGACAGGGCACAGCTTCGGCAGGTTAAAATATTCACCGGAATAATCGTTATTCCAATGTAGTTAAGACTAAAAATATAATTTGAGTATTACTAGCCGTTTCCTTATTTGGATTTTCATTACTTTCAAACCAATGGGAGTCGCAGCATTATCAAACCCCAGCATATTCGTGCTGTATTGCATCAAAATTGCTACTTGAGCTGGATGATCTTTGGGGATTTCAGGAAACAATTTGCAACAAAGAGTGTTTGCTAATTTAGATAACAAGTTCACTACTCCGGATTTTTCTCTAATATTCATTATATCCATCCACAAACAAAGCGCCCCAACTAAACCAAGTATTAATTCGAAACCATTTTTAACGGAATCAAGTAGAGCCTGAACAATTACTTTGAAAATTTATGTATTGTGTAAAAAAATAAATTTTCACACCCCCAGAATCAGGGTGATAATAAACAGGGCTATCTACAAACGATTTAAAAGTATGGACTAGTTATTTATTCCCTCACAAGACCTATCTATTCCTTGCACGTAGTTTTTAATCATATCAATTTCCTTTGCGCTTTCGCTTCCGAGGAATCCTTTGATGTCTGAGTATGAAACATTTTTAATGTAATTATCTAAATAATAACTGGAAAGAGGCATGTATGACCAATGCCATACTTCTTGATTATATCCGGTCCGTTTAGAAGATTTTTTATCGGAATAAACTTGACAGAATCCATATTTTGACGCGTTTTCAACTAACCATCGATATACTTTTTTCCCTTTACCGTCCTTAAAGTAATCTTCATCCACCGAATTGATATCCATATCTGTCCCCCAATGATGCCTGGAAGTAGCGGGCATAGAACTAAAGGTTAAAATTTTCTTCGCATTTGCAGATTTCTCTTTGATCTTTTTTTCGTTGTCTTTCCATTTTCGTTCCCAAATTTTCTTTTGATCTTCAAAATTCCGAGTTCCAGAAACAATTTTTAGGTCTATTCCATCTTTTTGCGCAGCCTCGGCCATTTTTACAAATGCTTCATAGGTTTTTTTCTGTAAATAAATTTCTTTGTCGCTCCATTTACTACCAACTAATTGGAATTTTTCATCTTTTATATAGTCAAATTTTCCCAATAAGAAATCTTTCGAAATATCGGGGTTTGACATGACAGGCGAACTTTCTACCTGTGGTTTTCCCGGACCACTATCATATTCTTGCTCTTTAATTTTAAATTCACAGGCATTTACAATTAGGAGTAGAGTTAGTACAATTAGACTTTTCATTAATGACAGCTTTTATCAATTCCGTTTACGTAAGCCTCAATTGAGTTGAGTTTAGGTGCCAATTCAGATGCTTGAAATCCTTTCACTTGTTTGTATGTAATCAATTCCCCGTATTTTTTTAAGTAATGTGATGATATTGGAATGTATGACCAATGCCATTTTTCCATTTCATATCCAGTTCGGTCTGTGGTTTTCTTATCGGTGTAAACTTGACAGAAGCCATATTTCGAGGCGTTTTTCTTCAACCAGTTGTATTCTTTTAATCCTTGTCCGGCAGCGAAATAACTATTTTCTAAGCTATTTATGTCCATGTCAGTCCCCCAATGATGACGTGAGGTGGTAGGCATTGAGCTATATAAAAGAATAGTTTTTGCAGCTTTCAAGCTATCCATTGTTTTAATATTTGTATTCCATTTTCGTTCCCAAATGGCCTTCTGTTCATTGAAATTGCGTGTTCCTGAAATGATTTTTAATGCGAATCCATCCTTTTTAGCTGCGGCGTACATTTCTTTGAATTTTTTGTAAGTTTCTTTCTGTAGATACATGGGTTTGGAACAATGTTCTGCCGCTACCGATGTAAAAAAAGAATCCTTTGAATAGTCAAATTTTCCCAGTAAATGATTGATTAACAATGAGTCATTTGGGAAGTTTGGTTTCGGAAATGATTGTGCAATTGAATCAGAAACTGTTTCTTTATTTGCGTGCGCTTTCATCATTTGCGGGTCTTTATAAATACAACCTGGCTCTGAATAAGTGGTTAGGGCAAAATAGCCAACCAGGAAAATACTGGATAGCAGAAATAAGAAAACAATTGTTTTTTTCATTACAATTTCTGAATGAATTTACCAAAAACCCAACCATCTATACCAGATGAGGTAGTTATATGATACCAAAGATCTCCAGATATAAACTCCAATTGAGCAGAAGAGATTTTGGCATAACCCGTTTTACCTGTTTTATCGTCTTCGTAGGAAATTTTGTATTGATTTCCTTCGTAGCTTTCTATCATTACTGCTTTCCCTTTATTTAAAGTAAAGACCAAATTACCTGAATAATCATTATAGAACGGAGTAGCTGATCGTAATATAGCTTCATTGTCATTGCCCTCAGGTCTATATTCATCTACAATTTTAACCAACTGACCGTTTGCTAACACTGCTTTTCTGTTTCCTCGAATGGAGTGATCGCTTCTTACCAAAACATTATTTCCATTTATTTTACCGTTGTTACCACTTGAGGTTTGTTTGTCATCTTCAGTGGTCTTGCCTTCAACTTTGGAAGGTTCTGAACCTTTGTTCTTCTCTAAATTCAGTTTATCCTGTTCAAGTTTTAATTTTTCTTGTTCCAACTTGAGTTTTTCTGCTTCTAAATTCCCGTCTGAACAACTTGTAATTAGCAGAATGAAAGCAAAAAAGAAATTAATTCTATACATATTTAATCCGTTTCGTGAATTTCAAAAGTAATAAATTGATTTGATATACAGTCTACGAAGGGTTGAATTAAAAACAGTATTTGTTTTCTTGAATAAGTTGTTGTGCAATCTGTTGTCGTGCTTGCTTTGGATTGAAGGGGCTAACTTTCGTAAAGCGTTTCGCACCCATTAACATCATGCTACACTCATCTCCTTCTGCAAAGGAATTAATGGCGTCTTTTGCGTGTTTTTCAATTCGTGATGCTGCATCGTAAAAATGTGTTTTTACAATGGAAAGATCTATTTCACAGGCCCTTTCACCGTGCATTTCTATTTTTTTTTCTACGCGAAGCAAAGTTGATTCTGCTAAATAGGTTTCAATAGCAATATCAGCTATATTCAGTAAAACCTCTTGTTCTTTAGCTAAAGACTGCATCAATTTTTGAACCGCTGAACCGGCGACCATCAATAAAGTTTTTTTAAATCCATTTAGGTATACTCTTTCTGCTGCCAACGGAGTTTCAGGTAATTCTTGCATGTCTGGAATGCTCATTAATTCATTAGCAACTTGCATAGCCGGACCCATTAAATCTAATTCGCCCTTTAGCGCTTTTCTGAGTATCATATCAACCGCAAGCATCCGATTGATTTCATTCGTTCCCTCGAAGATACGGTTGATACGGGCGTCTCGATATGCTCGTTCGACCATTGATTCAGCGGAATATCCCATGCCGCCATGAATTTGAACAGCTTCATCAACCACATAATCTAGGCATTCTGAACCGGCCACTTTCAACACCGCACATTCGGCAGCAAATTGTTCTATACCTTTTAACGTGGCTTCTCCTTTTGTTATTCCGGATTCTATTAGTGCAGTAATGGCATCGTCAATATTTTGTCCTGCACGGTATGTTGCGGATTCCAACACATATGTTCGAATTACTTGCTCTGCCAGTTTATAGCGGACAGCACCATATTTTGAAATAGCACGACCAAATTGCTCGCGTTCATTGGCATATTTCACCGCCAAATTAATCGCTCCTTTAGCCCCACCTAGTACACCAGCGGCAAGCTTAATTCTACCTATGTTTAATATATTTAACGCAATTTTGAATCCATTTTCTCGAGTAGACAACATGTTTTCTATGGGAACAAGTACATTGTTAAAGAATACTTGTCGTGTGGAGGAACCCTTGATCCCCATCTTTTTCTCTTCTGGATTTAAGGTAATTCCAGGAGTAGTTGCTTCAATTAAAAAAGCGGTCAAATTTTTATCATCATCAATTTTGGCAAAAACAGTAAATAGATTCGCAAAACCAGCATTTGTTATCCACATTTTTTGACCATTTAACATGTAGTTTTTACCATCTTCTGAAAGGATTGCTTTAGTTTTTCCTGAGTTGGCATCTGATCCCGCCCCTGGTTCAGTTAAACAATATGCTGCTTTCCATTCACCACTTGCAAGTTTAGGTATGTACTTTGATTTTTGCCCGTCGTTTCCATAATAAAGTAGGGGTAAGGTCCCAATTCCAGTATGTGCACCAAACGAAACCGAAAAGGAATAACCCGCGCCTAGGTGTTCGGTTGCAAGTAGGGTGGTTTTGAAATCAACACCCATTCCCCCGAGATTTTCAGGGACAGACAGGCCCAACAAGCCCAATTCACCGGCCTTCAGCACAATGGATTCCATTAATCCTTCTTCCATTTTATCGGTTCTTTCCACATATGGTAGAACTTCATGTTCAATGAAATCATCACACATTTGAGCGATCATATTTTGTTCTTCAGTCCATTCTTCAGGAATAAAAACCTCAGAAAAATGAACATCTCTAATAATAAATTCACCACCTTTTAATGCTTGATTTTCCATAGTTCCTTAATTATAAACTAAGTTAGGAAAAAAATACTATGCGCGCATAAAATAATTACAGCATTTTAGGATTTTTTATATTTTACTAAAGGAAGAAGGGGCTACTTTTGCAGGATGAAAAAAATGAAATTATTGGTTACAATTGCGCTCGTGTTCTTTACATTCCATTTAGAGGCTCAATCAACAAATGTAAATTCTGGGACTGCTCCAAATTCTAATGCGGATGAAATAATTAATTTTGCGAAGACCTTTTTGGGAGTTCCTTATGTTTATGGTGGAGCATCGCCTGCCGGATTTGATTGCTCAGGTTTTATTCAATACGTTTTCAAAGAATATGGTTTCTCTGTGGCGCGCACTGCCGGAGCTCAGTCTTTATTTGGAATGGATGTTACTCTGGATGAATTGCAACCTGGAGATTTATTGTATTTCAAAGGCAGAAACGTCAACAGCACTTCAATTGGTCACGTTGGAATGGTTACAGCTGTAGTAAATGGAAAAGTAGAATTTATTCATGCTGCCGGAAAAAGTGTCAAAATGGAGGCATTGAATAAAAACAGCTATTACGTTCCTCGTTTCATCAAGGCACGCCGGAACCTATAGTTGTAATTTAATCAACGATTAAAACGCAGTTTCTGCTTGTATCCGATGAATTATTTCTTCTGGTGAAAGCGCATTCTCAATCGAAAAATCTCCGGATTTAATTCTCCTCAAGGCAATTAGGGTCCCTCCTGAATTCAAAAGTTTGCCAAAATCATATGCAATGCTTCGAATGTAGGTTCCTTTGGAGCATGTAATTTCGAAATCAATTTCAGGAAAACGGCTATCATCAATGGTAAATTCAGTAATTTCTACTTGAACCGTCTTCATTTCAATTTCTTTGCCGGCTCGTGCAAACTCATAGGCTCTTTTTCCGTCAATTTGTTTGGCTGAAAATACGGGTGGTTTTTGGTGTATAATACCAGTCAAAGCTAATTTACTCTTATTCAATAATCCTGAATCAATATGGTTAGTTTCAAACACGTCATCGAATTCTGTTTCGAGATCATAAGAAGGAGTTGTTTTGCCTAATAGAATTGTTCCAGTGTAGGTCTTTAGTCCCGGCATGTATTGGTCAATTTTTTTAGTGTCCTTGCCAATACATAATATCAATAAACCAGTAGCCAATGGATCGAGTGTTCCAGCGTGACCTACTTTAATGTTTTTAACCCCTAATTTTTGTTTGAGGTTCCACCGAATTTTATTCACAACATCGAAAGAGGTCCAGCCGAATGGTTTATCAACCACCACTGTTTTTCCGGCTTGATAATCTGTCATCTTACTTAACTGCTGTAAAATAGATAAGAAATACGATTCCTAAAACAATTCGATACCAGCCCCACATGCGAAAGCCATATTTTTTTAGTATTCCAATAAAGAACTTGATAGCAATAACCGCTACAATAAATGCAATGATATTACCCAAAATAAATAAAAGAAGATTATCTCCTTTCAAAATCATTTCAAATCCTTTTTGTTCGATTCCTTGATAATTCCAATCTTTTAAGAAAACGGAATATAGTGTAACTGCTAGCATGGTTGGTACGGCTAAGAAAAAACTAAATTCGGCGGCCATCCGCATCGTCAATCGCTGTTGCATTCCTCCAATAATTGATGCGGCCGCACGGCTCGTGCCTGGCATCATTGCTAAACATTGCCAAAAACCGATAATTAACCCTGTTTTAGCACTTATTTGTTTTTCATCGTCAATGGTTTGATTGTTGAATAATCGATCTATAAACAATAAGATAATCCCACCCACAATCAAGGCAATTGCAATCGGAACGGGCTTTTCTAAAACTGCTTCAATTTTATCATCAAACAATTTACCTAACACCAAGGCGGGAATTACGGCGAATCCTAATTTCACATAAAAATTGAGAGAGGTTTGTTGAAAGAATTTTTTCCAATACAGCACAACAACCGCCAAAATAGCACCAAACTGAATGGATACCTGAAACATCTTAACAAATTCATCTTCTTGAATCCCGAAACAGGAACTCATAAAAATCATGTGCGCAGTTGAGGAAACGGGTAAAAATTCCGTTAATCCTTCCACAATGGCTAGAAAAACAGCCTCTAAGAAATTCATGGTTATTTTTTCGTATCAGAAATGGAATCCTCGTCAGATTTAACGGGCTTTTTCATAATAGCATACAAAATAACGATGTATCCAGCAATGATAAGCATGGGGGACACTGTTATACGAATAGGGCTAAACAGCTCGTCCGCATTAAAATTATTGGGATTGTCTGTTCCACCACCGATCATGAGAATAAATCCAAAAACATTGATGGCAATACCAATTAATAATAAGCGATAATTTTCTTTTTGAAAACCGAAATGATTGAATTTCATAAATATGTGTTTAATATAAATCGTCTATTTTCATTTTCAAGTATTTGTTTAACGCTAACCAAGTTGATATAAAGGTTATAAAAACACCCAAAAAAATTAAACTTCCACCCAAAATTACAAATAATGTGGCAGAATAGGTGATTGCTAATTCATCAAAGTAATTTTGAATTGAATAGAACATGGTCACCAATAACGCCATTCCAAGTATAGCGGACACAAAACCTTGTAAAATCGCTTGTACCATAAAAGGTTTACGAATGAAATTAGCTTTCGCTCCAACCATTTGCATTGTTTTTATTGTAAAACGACGTGAATATAAAGCCAAACGAATGGTGTTATTTATCATTGCAATGGCGATTATAATGAGTATAACCGCGATTGATAATACAAGAAAAACAAACTGCCTGAAGCCTAAATTGATATTCTCAATATTCGACTCGTTATAACTTACTTCAATAATTTGGTCGGGGAATGATTTGATTAACTTATTTTTTAGTTTACTCATTCCTTCTTTGGTGGCAAAATCTTCCTTTGGACAAAATGTGATACTGGGCGGCAATGGGTTTTCACCTTCAAAAATTTCATTTAGTTCTTTCTTGTCCCCTTGATTTTCATAAAAAACTTCCATGGCTGTTTCAGGCGACATGTATTTTACTGATTTAAATTCAGGCCATTTTTTTAGTTGAGCCTCAATTTGTTTAATATCTGACTCATTCATTCTTTCTTGGAAAAACACGTCTCCAAATAAATTTTCTTTGGCTTGCCTCTGAAAGTCCGTTATGCCCAAAGCCCCACCCAATATTAGTCCAATCAGAAATAACACCAAGGAAATACCAACGACTGTTGAAATATAACTCGTCCGTAATCCTTTTTTGCTGTACTTTTCTATATCAGAACTCATTTTACGAAATTATTCATTTATTTCGACCTTTTTTTTAACTTAACGGAAGGTTTTCAAAAGTAAAATGTTATGAAAGACCTTTTTTTTCATGTTTCGAACAATTTTTACAAAAAAGTTGCTTTTATTTGTATCTGAATTTAAATTTATAGGAGGCTTGTTTTGTCAGTAGATTTTGCACTTATCGTTTTCTCAATTGTAGCAATTCTTGCGTTCTTTTCATTTTTAACGGGGAGAGATACATTTTTGAGTTTTTTTAGCTTGCTTCTAACGGGAGCAACAGCCTCACTCATTTCGAGCGAACTTAAATCCGATCCAAGAACTGGCTTGTTGCAAATAATGATTTTTTCTTTTCTCATTTTTAATTTTTTACTTTCTCGCATTGAGGTTTTGAGGAATATCAAGTTTGGTATTTATGGAACAGCACTATCTACTTTTATGCTACTAGCAGTTGGGTCTGCGAACTTTTCTATGTATGATTTTGAATTCTCACTTCATTCAACTACAACTTGGATTCTTCCAATTATGGGAACCTTGATTTTTGTAACTTCAGAGTTGCTTTCTGGAATTTTTTCGCAATTTGTTGGGTTCGAAACGCGGGTTTCTTTTCAACAGTTAATTCAATTGTTTTTACTCAGTATCGCTCTTTTTGTTGGGTTCTTTCTTGCTTCTTATTTTGGTTTATTTCTAATTGCATTAGGGTACATTGCGAGCAGCTTTTACCAGGAAGACCAAGCGCCAAATAGTGGTTTTTCGCTTCTTATTTTGTCCTTAACACCTTTTTTATCTACTCTTGCAGGATTGGATATTATAGATATTTCCATCGGAAAAAATCTTTTTGGTTTGATGAGTGGTTTTGCTGGGATTTGGTATTTGTACGTTTTGTCACAATCTAAAGTGAATCCAATTGCATTTTCTATGATTGGATATATACTTCATTTGGTCTTTTCTGTGGTCATTATTATTTTAGGTTCACAAAAAGCAGATTTGGGCGGTCTAGACACTTATTTAGCGTATTTGGTTGGCTCAGCCATAGCATTGACCGTATATCATGAC
>CAMAQX010000023.1 GCA_945860455.1 Lishizhenia tianjinensis | reverse complement strand
TTAACAAGTTATGTTCAAAAATGCAACTTTTTTATCATTTTATTTTGCTGATAATCAGCTTTTTAGCAACTCCAAAACTTTAGTTACTAAATCTCTAAGATAAAAGTTGGTTATTAAATTTACTAGTAATTTATCATTTTTCCTTAATTATAATATATGATAATATACAATTTTACAATTACAAAAAAGAGAGGTCCACCGCAATTGAAATGTAAGTTTTTTAAAAATCAATTTAATATAGTTGAGTCCAGAAACAACTTTAAGAAAACGGGGCGTAATCTGAAAAGCCAAATGAGTAAGAAGAAAAAATTATAGATATGTTGAAAAATTGTTCATGGTGCAACGGCCCAATTGGTGAGAAATTTTGGTTTCGTAATATAAACGTAAATGGTAAACTGAAAAAGTCTGCGCAAAAATTTTGTTCTCCAAAATGTGAATTCGAATTTGCACACGAAGTAACACCGGAAAAATCAGGGTGTTTTGTTGCAACAGCTGTTTACAACGATTATGACCATCCAGTAGTTTTGGATTTAAGAATTTTTAGAGATACTTATCTTGATAAATTGAAATGGGGTAAGGAATTTATAAGCTTTTACTATAATTATAGTCCTGGTATTGCCAATATTATTGGAAAAAAAAAAATTTTGAGATTTTTAGCGTTAATTTTCTTAATTAAACCTTTACACTTAATTATCAAATTATTTCATTTTAATAGATAAATTTTAAGATCTAACTTGCTTGACAACTAGATAAACATAGATATTCGAAAATATTACTATCGATAAAGGCAAAAAAATGCTCCAATTCTTAAGTAATTTTGAATGCTGTGTAGAACTAAGTACTTTTTAAATTTTAACTTATGCAATATGTTCCCATTCCTTCGTCATACAAATATCAGTGTTCAAATAACTCCGAGCATTTATTTGAAAAGCCAACTGGGGATTTTTGGTGTCCATTATGTGATATTTCTTCAAGGCCAATGTTAATTCCTATTCAACAAAAAAGAGAGGAAGTATCACAAAAAAAAATAGATCCAAAACCAAATAATATTATAGTTGAAAATAATAAAATACTTTCTGAAATTAAGGAGTCAATTCCTAATAACTCTATTGTAATGGATGGTGAAGTGTACACAGAATCTTGGTTTAGAAGGGTTTGGAATACACCATTTGTAATGACAGATGATTATTTAAAACTATTTTTCCCAGATGTTGATAAACTTAAAAGCGTCACATCTTTTGATTCAGTTCATAGATTAAGGAGATTTATTAATAGAATGCTTTTTAAAAGAAGGAATTGGGTAAACATAGGAAATCAAGGATATCTAAAGTTAGATGATGGCAGTTCTATTCCGTTAATAAAAGTTAGCGAAAAATTACAAGATTTAGTAAACCTAAAAAAATCTTTTGATGAAATTGCCAATGATTTACCTGTTACATTAGCTAATGGGGAAGAATTCAGGAAAGAAATGAAACGGCACTTGGGACATATTAAACGATTAAGATAACCACCGCACTCTAATTAATTTATTTAATTCATAACTTACTATGCCAGCAATAATTAACCTAGTAAAATGGGAGACAAAACCAGATGAACAATTATTCGCTTGGAAATTTCCTGCGACAAACTTAAGTACCTATACTCAACTTTTAGTTTCTGAATCACAAGATGCTATACTATTTTCCAAAGGGGAAATAGTTGGAAAGTTCGGACCAGGATTACACACCCTTAACACAGAAAATTTACCACATTTGAGGACTCTTTTTGGAATTCCTTTTGGTGGCAAAAATCCTTTCACAGCTGAGGTGTGGTTTGTAAATAAAACAACTCCATTAAATATTGACTGGACAACTGATTCAATGAACTATCACGATCCTGACTATAAGACAATGGTTCCTCTTCTTGCAAAAGGTCGTTATGGGATAAAAGTTGTTGATGCGGAAAAATTTTTAATAAAATTGGTTGGGACAACTTCAACTTTTTCTTCATCCCAACTTACGGACTATTTTTACGGAGCAACAGTTGCCAAAACAAAATCGATTATTCTGCAATTTATAACGTCGAACAATATTGGCATTAATAATATTTCCTCTTTCTTGGAAAAGCTATCGGAAAGTTTAAGGTTGTCCATTGAACCAATTTGGGAAGAATACGGCTTTAAGCTTATAAGTTTTTATATTACCACCATTGAAGTTGATCCAAATACTGAAGCAGGGAAACTAATTCTCAAGGCGATGGCAAAGGGAAGTGCACAAAAAATTGGAGGTTATACTTGGCAACAGGAGCAAGCATTTGGATTAGGCGACAAAGCACTAGAAGGATTAGGAAAAGGAAACGGACAAGATAGTTTGTTGGGTGCAGTGCTGGCAACAAATCTTATGGGAAGTTTTTCAGGAGGTGGTTTGCTTAACTCTGTATCTAATAATGATCAAGTAAAAGATCCTAGTAAACATAATTCCGTTGTTACACCAGTGCGGGAAGTTTGTTGTTCTAATTGTGCAAAATATTTTTCAAGCAATATGAAATTTTGCCCGAATTGTGGTGACCCATATACAGCTTGTTTAAAATGTGGCTCAGACAATGACATTGATGCGAAGAGATGTGTGAGTTGTGGAACAGGTTTAACACAAAGCGGCTCGAATTGTATAAATTGTAGAACGCCATTATTAGACGGAGCGTTATATTGTGCTGGTTGCGGAAAGTCTGTTTCAGAAAGTGTAGTCAGTTGCAAACGTTGCGGATACAAAGTAGGGAGCCAACCATTCTGTTCTCAATGTGCATTACCAAACAACCAAATATGAAACAAATAAATAAAACCTTCGGCTATGTCGTTTTAATTGTAGGCTTAGCTTTAGTCTTTACTGGATTTTTTCTTTTAGTACCACATGACAAAAGAACTGATGTTTTCTGGTTGAATTTAGCGACAGTTTGTCTCGTGTTCCTGGTTTTATCATTGACAGAGTTAGGACTTTTTGGAATCAATTTTGATTTTGAAAAGCAACTTGGAGGTCTTGGAATTCGAATTATATTTATCCGTCTTTATTCCTTTTTGGCACTTTTAATAATTGCATTAGGATACTTTCTAGAACTTCAATTCCGATATCAATTTTTTTTTCAACTACTTGCGGCGTTTTTAATACTTATTGGTTATTTCTTTTCTCAATTAAGTTCGAGTAATGTTTTAGAAGTACAAACGGAACAAGATATGTGGAGAAAAGGAAAGGTTGATATTCTAAATGCATTAAATCAATTCGAGATTTTATTTACAATGGATTCAACAAAATGGTCAGGAGAAAAACAAAAAATAAATTTCCTGAAAGAAGATGTTCGTTATTTATCTCCAACTAACAATCAAGCCGCAGCAGATATTGATTCTGAAATTATAAGCACAATTCAAAAGGCATTTACCATTGCAAGTAATAATAATGGTAGCGGAGAAGAAGTGTTTTCACTACTTAGTAAGTGTGAGGCTTTATTGAAACTTAGAAAAAACACTTACTCAAAATAACCAGTAACCAATAAATGTTATGAGCGGAAAACTTTTTAATTCATCTGCAAATATTTATCAAGACCAAGCTAAAGTTCTTTTTGACTACTACAAGCAAGCTGCTGAGAAAATTGTCGCTGAAGAGGAAAAGTATGAAATGGAAATTGCAATATGTAAAGAACGAATTGCACAACTTAGCCAGGATTTTAAAGAGGTAAAACAAAAAAGATTACTAAATATTATATTTTTTTTTTTACTTATTCCAGCTTATTTTGCATATACAGCTCACTTAAAATTAAAAGAACTTCAAGCGGAGATTGTTGCAAATGAGCAGAAGATTGCAGAATTTCAAAAAATGCACAAAGAAATATTTAGAGATTACAAGGTAACAAAGTTAGGAATTGCTTACATTCCTATTGCTGAACAAATTCCTTTTGAGGACAAAAGTTTTATAATTGATTACACGAACTCTATTAATACTAAAAACTTTAACCTGAATACGTTGAAACAAGCAGAGTTATTTACAAATGCTGTAAATGATTTAGACGAGTTAATGAAGTATGCTCCAATCATTGAAAAGTCAGAAAAAACAGAATCAGTAAGCACTGATGATTACTCTCTTTCTATACAAAATGTTACTTATCATGATTACTTAGGAAAAATCGACAGAACTCTTCGAACTTCTTCATTCTGCCTTTCTGATTTGGACTTGACATCTGTTTCACTGCCAGTTGTAATACCCGGAACGGAGTATTCAAAATTTATCTATGAACATTCAACAACAGAAACAGGAAACATTCCAGTTTTTAATATCTTTAACAATACACTTTATAAGGCTGAGATTGAAAGATTTCATTCGTTGAATGAAATGAAAAAATCCTTTGAGAAAAATCAAACAATGTTTGAAGAAGTTTTGAAAGCGCTGATGATGAATATGGCAAATTCAGTTCAGGCAATAACTAAAGTAAAACTAGCTTCAACAAATATGATGGTTGATACATCAAACAAAATGCTGTTTAAAATTTTAAAATGTTCTTACAATCATTATTCGCCAAATCTTGAAGCAGAAGAAATTGAAAGAATTAAAAATGAAAAATTCGATTATCAGGAATCAATAGATAATTATCAACCTTTTCAACTCAAATCAAGTTCAAAATTGAAATATGATATTGTTTCGGATTGTTGGGTAGGTGAAGATGGAGGTAAAACAAATTTTCCTTTCGGTGTACATCAAATTCACGAAGAAATTGTTGCTCCAATAGTTCAAAATTTAATGGAGGAAACCAGATTGGAGAGAATGAAAATTTATAATAATATAAAAGATCAAAAAATATCATATCTCAATCAATGGCATCAAGAGACAATGGATTTCTATGGAAGAAACAGGTCAGAGAGCAATGATTTAATAAACATAATGCGTTCAACTTTGAGTGAATACATTTCAGCTTTTAATGCCTTATTAGCTTTGAAAAAAACGGAAGACAATCTAAATATTAATAAAAATATTGATGATTCAATTGTAAAATTAGAGGAGAATGAAGCAGAAGTATTTGCTGCTTTTGAAGCTAAGTCAAAAGATTTTAAAATGATTCAGGATGATTTTGCCCAATATATGGATAGGTTGAAGGAAGACATTGACAGAAGGGCAGAAAAGTTTGAATATATTGAATTTTATGATGCCTCATTAAGAGATACTACGTTTAAAGAGTATGCCATTGCAAGTGGTAGAGTAAACAAGTTGGAAGCGAGAAGAATACCTCTGGCTTATGTTAATCCTTTCTTTGCTGAAACGGCAGAGTTACCACCAACACCATCTATTGAGGTTCTAACTTATGAACACTTGTCAATTAATCTTCCTAAAATTGCAAAGGCAGCATTGGATGAATTAAAAGGAAACAACGAAGCATTAAAAGAAAAAGACAAACCGGAAAACTTTTAAAATACAGAAATAATATTGCCAACAACCGAAATTTAAAATAATTTAATGCCTAATTTTAATTTTACTGTTGACACCAACCCAATGGCAGACAGCATTGATGGTGTCGCCAATCATGTTGACGGAACTATTGCAGCAGTTATAGCCATGCAAACGGCAGTTGTATTTGCAGAACAAAAAGGAACAGAAAAAATCTGCAACAATATTAATTTTGGTTTTTACTCTTTAGTTCGTTCACAAATTTCTCAAAAAATTGCAACACATCGAAGTAAAGTCGCTGCAAAAATAATGGAACTGCAACAACAATCAGTTTCACTAATTGCAATTAAAAGCAGAATGGAAAAAGATTACCAAATGCTTGCGAGCCGTTATACTAAATTATTTGAAATTTTGAATAAAACATTGCGCGCAAGAATATTTGAACTTGATAAACCGACAATAAACTTTGTTTATAAAGATGTTTTACCTACTTCAAACAGAATTAAGCGTTTTCCAGGTTCAACTTCCACAAACCAAGTTGAAAGTATAGCGCATAGTCAAATGATTTCTGTTTCAAATACAAAGTATAATGCAATGAGGAATGTTTCTTCTATGCAAGATTTCATTAACAACTCAGAAAATCAGAAAAGTTTAATAGAGAGCATTTTAAGTAATAAATCAGTAACTAAACCAACTGTAAAAAATATTCCTATTATTATTTCCGAATCAGAAAGTCTTAATGTAAGACAGTCACAATGGAAGATTACGCAACCACCATTAAAGAATAACATAAACTCAAAAATTGAAGACTATTTATATTCTTCAATTACAAGTTTAATTTGGGTCGATGATGACCAAAGCAATTTAAGTCGAGTAAAACAAGAATTTGGAAACTTTGTGAATCAATCTTCTCTTTCTGAAAGAGTCAAAAATCAAATGTTGTCTTTACTTGATTCATCTAAGTGGCAAAAATTAATTTCATAATCCTATGAGTTATTCAAGAGATTATCACGAAACAATTATAGTTGAAGGTTCGGAATCTAAGACTGTTAAATATCCGAAATCTGAAGAAGGAGGAAGCATGAATGTTACAGTCCGTTATATGGAGCGTGTTCCAATTAACATTAAAATTAATGTTGATACAAGTCCTTTTGAAAGAAGCGTTATTTCTGCAAATCGACAAGTCGATTTTCTTACAGGCTCAGTTGTTGCAACAGAAGCTGCACATATAGCTGCAAAAGTTAAAAGTGCGGAAGATATTTCTAATACATTGGTTAAGGGATTTTACGGGCTTGTGAAATCTGAAATTAATCAACAAATTATAGAAATAAAACCAAGAGTTGAGGCATTAATTATTGAGTTGATGCATCATTCACAATCATGTTTTCAAAAGAAATTTCAATTAGAACAAGACTTTGGAAGAATCTCCGAGCGATATACAAAAATATTTTATGATCTAGATAAAGAATTGCAGAATAGAATACTTTTTTTAAACCAATCTGCAGTAAGTGTTCACGAAAGTTTGACTAAATGTGTTCGTCGTTCATTAAGCGATATTAGCTCAAGTATTGCAACTATTTATAACAAGGAGAGTAATTATCTTCAGAGTATGCTTTTCGCTTCTCGTTTGAAAAGCAAAGCACTTTCATTGATTGAGAGTTCCAAGATTTATTTGTTTTCTGAAAAAAATCTTTCAGAACAGCTAAAACAAATTTTAATTCCAGTAGGAAGTGGAGTTAAAGGAATAAAAAAAATTCCTGTTTTGTATTTTGAAAGTAGGAACCAGGATAATGGAAATGATGTTGCAATAATTAGTTCAGAGCAAATTCCAACATTGGCATCTAACAAGACGAAACTAAAGGACTATTTTTTAAACTCAGAGAGTAATTGGAATATAATGGATTTAAATAAAAGAGAATATATCAATACCTATTTAAAACTTCAATTATCAAGTTTGGAAAGCGAAACGTACAGTATCAATCCAAGAGTAGTACAACAAATTATGCAGCTTTGGAACAATGATAAAAATATACAAACTAATAATTAAAATTTAAGCGTAATGATAGAGTTAAATGAAATCCGATTGAATAGCCAAAGCTTATTATTGAATGATAATGTTGTAAAGAGTTCAATACTTCCGCGAGTGGCGAGCGAGTTGGAAAGAGATGTAATAATAAAAGGGGACACAATTATTGAAGGTGCAGTATATGCCAAACACTTTGAAATTGAAAATGGAATTCTTGAGGTGCAAGGTGCAGTTTTTACACATATTGAATTGCATGTAAATACTGATGCAAAAGGTTCAGCGATCTTTCGTAAAGCAGTTGGTTCTGCTGTTTCAATTGTTTCAATTGCTCCAGGCTACCGAATAATTTTTCAAGGTGATTTAAATGCGAAGCAAGTTAAACTTCGTAACGCTTTTGTTTCAGGAAGTATTTTTGCAGATGAAATTGTTTTGGAAGATTGCGTAGTAATTGGTGGTGTATTTGCTTCATTGAATCTTGAAATAAATAATTCAATCATTGGAACATTCAACGCTCCACTTGCAACAATTTCAAAGGTTATTCATTTGCTTTTACCGAGTGCATTTACAGTTGAAAAAATAAATGCAATCCCCGGGACTAGATTGTATAATTTAAGTTTGGCTGATTTAGGATCTCTTTTTAAAGGCACTGAGCAATCAAAAAATTCAGGTAAGATTAAAATGAGCATGAAAGAAGATGAATTAAAATCTGTTTTGCGTTCAGAAGATACACAACAAATTATTCGTAGTTATACCGTAATAGGGAAGGTATTGGCAGCCGACCTTTTGGATTTAGACAAATTCAAAAACCATTTTCTTTTGACTGCTGCTTCACTTGGTTCACAGTTACTTAAAACTTATGATTTAGGAATTGAGAGTGGTATTGAAGGGAAAACTTTGACTATTGAGAATATTTCAAACTTTTTCTTTGATATTTTAACTGGTAAGATTGATATCCAAGAGATTTCTGGTGATTTTAGTATGAAAGAAATTGTTGAAAAATTTAGTTAAAGCCAAAACATAAAAATGTTTAATAGCTTGACTAAGTCCATAAATTTTATTTAAAAATGGTCTTTTAATTTTAAAGTATAAAATGATTCAGGTTGACTAAATTAGTTCTCATTTTTTAAAAATTACAAATATTCTACAACAATAATTTAAAAGCCCTTCCAAACATAATGAGTTTAAATAAAGAAATAAGCAAAGTGCTTCAATCAATGTCAGAAGAAGATAGAAGCTATGCAATAAACAATCAATTTGCCTACATCTACTCAAAGGCATATTTATTTCTTAAAATGGGCATGGACTTATATTTTAGACATGATTTTTTTTTAATAAGGGAAAGTTTCACGCTTGACAATGATGACTTATTGGAAGTACTTCAAAGCGGCTGTAAACAGATTGTGGAGGGGAGAGGGTTTAGTGCTAATAATCCATTAGTGGATTTAGATGTATATGGATTTTATGACCTGATGCGTTTATTTCATTTCTCTAAAGGTGCCAGAAAGTCCAATGCACTAACTCACAATGGCGAAGATGGAATTTTAGACCAAATAACCTTTGAACATTTTATGGAAGCGAAAAGGATTGCCACCCTATTTAATTTTGTTTCTTATCCACATAAAGATAATAAGTGAAATCAGATAACCCAAAATACCTGTTATGCTGCCCTATTTTAAAGCAATAGCATAATTTAGGTCATTTTTTTAAGAAAATTATTGCTTAATCACAAATAATAATATTAATGGAAGGTCATCCACACTTAAGCACACTTTTTATTTTATTTAATTCTGAAAATCAACCGTTTCGGAAGGTTCATCGTATGATTGATCTCTTTGAGAGTATCATTAAAACATACACCGTGGTTATAATTTCAGAGTATGTAAAGAGAAATAAACTAAGCGATACCGCCAAAGAGTTACTTGCCCATGGATTGCGGACCCCATCGTTGGGAACCTGGCAATTATTTAGCAGAGTTCTCTTTGAAGAGCTTAATAATGAAAAACACCAGTGGATGCTGACCGATTTTAAAGCTGATTTTGAATATTTAGACAAAGCATTAAAAAAAGAGAAAACTGACGCTATATTTTTAAGAAACAGTTATGCACATGGCGCTACACCAAGCGATGAAAAATGTACTTTAGACATAAATAAATTTGAGCCATTTTTAAATCAATTACTTCTTACCAAGTGGTTCGAAAATACA
Source organism: Lishizhenia tianjinensis (assembly GCA_945860455.1). GTDB lineage: Bacteria > Bacteroidota > Bacteroidia > Flavobacteriales_D > Crocinitomicaceae > UBA952. Next base: position 7,683 of record CAMAQX010000023.1, on the reverse strand, counting down.
AGGTTAGAGGTGATTGATGGAATGGTATTTATGATATCAGGAAATAACGCTCTTTGTTTGCACCCTATTTTACTTTACAGGAGAGAAGAAAGTCCTGCCTCTTTTGCATTTTTTAATGATTTAAAAAATGAGAAGGTAGGTTTGTTAAATTACCCGTTAGCTAAACACTACCGAGAAAAAATCCTTTATAAAGAATTTCATCAATACCTTCCACTCCACCTTTGGAAAACTAAAGGTAATAATAAGTTTTATCAGTATATTGAAGAACTAACGGAAACATTTAAGGGACGCACCTCAGAGCGTGAAGCGTTATTACAGTTCGTTTTGAAAAAAAATAAAGGTTATCTTTCTGTACAAGGTAATCCTGGGATCGGGAAATCTGCGTTGTTAGCACAGCTTCTAAAAGACCTGGTTTTAAAAGTAGAAGATGATATCATTAAGGTTGTACCCTATTTTATTCGCCGGGGCACTTTTCAGGCAAGAGTGAATCATTTTTTAAATTATCTTATCAATAGCACGGACGAAATTTTTCCGCAAGGAAGGTATATACACGCAAAAGATCAAACGTCCTGGTCTTTACAAAGTCAGCTTTTTCAAAAATGGAATCAGTGGGCTGAAAATAATAATGGAAATAAAATACTTTTTCTAATTGACGGGCTCGATGAAGGTATTGATGACAACATGGTTGAATTCATGCCTCGAGAAAATTTTGAGAATATTTTGTTTATATATGGCTCCCGAGCTGGTGGACATTATAGCATCAATGAATTTTGGGGAACACTGCCAACGGAGCACCATACCAAACTTGAGCTTAAGGGCTTAAATAAGGAAGATATTCGTGCGATGATATATGAGGTGGCCAATAAATATGAAGTGGAACGTGAAAGTTCCTGGATAATTGCGGTGCAGGAGCGTTCGCAAGGAAATCCACTTTATATGAAATTACTCTGCGATGCTATTGAAAATGGGCATATTGCCTTGAATGACTTTAACGCATTGCCGAAAGAAATTGATGATTATTACAAAGCCATTTTACAACGTTATGCGAAGGATAATGATGGTGACGCTTTATTTTTAGGCTTATATACCTTTGCTGCTGCTAAAAATTACTTGACAATACCACAACTAGGCCTTATAAATAATTTAAGTGATGCAACACTTGAACGGGTTGGCAGCACGCTAAAGGAAGTATTAAATGAAAACCCACTCACTAAAGATGTATTAGATTATCAGTTGTTTCATGAAAGCTTTAGGGAATATCTGGTTAAGCAGAATGGTGTAAAAGTTATGGAAGCGGTGGATAGGCTTATTAATTTTTGCGCAGATTGGCAAACGTTGGAAGGAACTTACGAACAGCGATACGCCTTTGAGTACTATGCTATACACTTAAGTGAAAGTAAGAAGGAAGTTCACCATAAGGAGTTATTAGCTTTGTTGAAAAACGAGCCTTATCAGGTTGCACAAAAAAGAGTATTGAAACAATTTGATGCCACCAAACAACTCTATCAATTAAGTTTAATAAAAGCAGGTGAGTTAAACAAGCACGATATTCAACTTGAGGCAGCTTTAGGATTACTGGATCTTAAATATGAAGTAGCTAATGATGCACCACAGATTGTATTGCTTATAGCTAATGGAGAAATAGACCTTGGACTGAAACGTATTGAAAGTTTTGCTGGCCCAGAAAAGGAGGGTATCAAACGTAAGTTTATTCTTTATATGCTTTGTTTAATGGAGCTTACGCTACTCGATAGTAAAGATAAATCCCATAGAAAAATAAGTATAGAAAAATTATTGAATCATCTCGACGAACACTTACCTGTTGATCAATCCTTAATTAATTGGAATGATTTCTTCCCAAGTTACCTGGTTTTTTTAATGGCCACCGAATGGGCAATATTAGGCTTGGATTACTTGATAGTTTATAGGCGTACGAGTGATTGGGAGAAAGAATGGATAAAGGAAAAGGGACCTTACAGTGATATCCAATTTGAGGTGTTGTCTGCGTGTGTAGAAAGCATAAATGAGGAATTGGATAAAATTGAGGCCAAAATTTATATTTCCTCCGAAATGGCAAAACAGGGAAATAATAAAGTTCTTCCTACAACTATAGAATTAGCTATAACTTTTTCTAACTTAACTTCAGATATAGAATTGTATTTTTGGTGTAAGACTTTAAAAAATATAAGTAAAGACCTTGTAAGTCAGGGTTTTACGGAGGAAGCTATTTTACTGGTTCGTGGTATAACTTTAAAGAAAGAAAAGTGTCTTACATTTGTAACAATAACTTCTGAGCTATTCAAACAAGGCAAAAAAGAATTGGCTTTGGAAGTAATTAACGAGGCTCTTGTTAATAAAAAAGAAATAAAAGACAAATATGATAGAGGCGTTGTCTCTTGTTTTATTTCTACTCAATTGGCTGATCTTGGAAAAGAAGAAACTGCTCGTGAATTAATGGAAGAGGTTATTTTTCTCATAAAAAATTTAAGTGGGAATTATAGAGAAAAATTACTTTTTCTGGATGAAATAACACCTGAATTAATTAAGCAAGGCAAGAAAGAAGTACTAAATACTTTAATTTACGAGGTAGTTGAACTTATTAGAATTTGTAATAGTGTGGGTGATCAAAATCATTATATAACAAAATTTATGAATACCCTTAAAGCATCAGAAGGCTTTGAAGAAGCTACACTATTAGCAAATGAAATGAATGTTGAGATTTCCCTTTCAGATTTAAAGAAAACTAAAGCTGAAACTAAAAAGGATATTATAGCAAGGTTTGTAAAAAATGGTTTGTTAAATAATGCTATGGAATTAATCATAAAAGATTTTATTGACTATTCAGTAAATTTCACTAATGAAGAAATAAATAATCTCCTAAATGAAATAGCGTGTGAGTTTGAAAAACAAGGTAAGTTTGAAGAAGCTATTAGATGCAAAAAATCAGTAGATTCTAATGATGTAGATAAAATAAGGGAGTATTTGGAATTAAATAATGATACTAATAAAATTAAAGCCATTTTAAATAATTCCTGGGAACTTGCTAAACAAGGAAAAATCGATGATTCCAATGCCTTATTACAAGAAGCTATTGTATTAGTTAACAGCTTTAGTATTCAATATTATAAGTGTGTTTATCTTTTTGAGATATATGAAAAATTGTATAACTTAGGGAGAATAGATGAAGCTGATTTATTATTGAAACAAGTCATAAATATTGCGGATAAAATTATTGATCTTTCTTCAAAAATACAGTCATATTATAGGATTATTAAAGGGTTAATAAGGATGAATAAGTATGATGAAGCATTGTTAGCCATCCATATAGCGTTTGATAGTGATTGGGATAATAAATCTGAAATTGAGCTTCGATTAGGAATAATAAAATTTTTTGATCTTGATTTCTTTAAAGATAATTTAGATGAAACATTATTTTTTGTGCGCCAGATTAGGTTTTTACAAATGGAACAAAGTTATGTTTTGGCAGAAATGGGAATCAAATATTTCAAAACTGGAAAGGAAATTGAAGCTGCATCCTTATTTCAGGAAGCAATTTCAATAGCTCGCGAAATTAGTTATGATTATTGGAGATTTTGCTCACTATGGGATATTTTATTGAAAATAAAACCTTATGAAAAGTTCTTTAATACTGAATATTTGATGGCAGAAGTTTATGAATTTGCAAAAAATGATATTTATGAAGACTTAGATAGAAGTAAAGCACTGTCTAGTATCACATTAGAATTTTCAAAATTGGGAAAACTTGACCTGGCATACGAAACAATTCAGGGGATCAAAATAAAAAATATAAAGGATAGTACTCTTTACAAATATGCTATTTATTTGGCTATTCATGGAAAAATAAATGATGCCCTTGATTATATAAGCTCTAGTGGGTTAAAACAAGATGAATTTCTTATTGATTTATCGAATGAATTAACTTTAATGAATAAAGTAGATGAGGCTATTAATATCTCGTTGAAAATAACGAATTCTTTTTTAAAAAGTGATAGGTTAAATGAAATCTTATTTGAAGCAATAGGTAATTGGGCTTTATGTGAAAGAATAGTGAGTTTGATTCCTGAAAGTAACCAACGCCATAATTCTTGGGAGCATTTTGCTGAAGAATTTATGTTAAAAGAAGGATGGGAAAATGCACTGCTTCACGTCAATAAACTGCAAAAGGAGGAAGCGCGCTTTTTCTATCTAAAAGGATTGGTTAAGAACTTAACTTTAATTGAATCCAATTCAGAATGTGTGGAACAAGTCTTACTCTATTTGACCAATGATACGGAAAGCATAGAAAAGCTAATGCAAAATTACGCATTGCGTGAATTATTCTTTGGTGACTCAGATCAAAACAAAATTCAAAGACTTAACCAATCTCTTAACATCAAATGGGCTATGGATATTAAGAAAGCGTTTCCTGGTGTTACACTTTCTTCAAGAGTATATGCAAATATCAAAGAATGGTTACATGATATTTATGATGAAGACATAAAAGATCAAATCGAATTATGGGCCAGACAAGTTTCTAAAGGAAAAATATCGGAGGTTCAATTTAATGCTGAGGTAGAATCATTATTGTCAAATTAGATTCTTACTGGTTTAGCCCCCAATAACACTTGTGTTTATTCAGGTATCAAATTTAAGACACGAATTTTACGACTAATTCCGGAAGATCAATGACCTTTGGTCATGAAAAATGATTCAATATATTCATAAGGGTTATGAGTGCTACATTCAAGTCATAAATGCTTCTTTGATTTACAATGATTTACTTGATTTTTGGGATATATCAAAAACTAAATTTTTCATTTACATAGGTTCAATCCAGTTTATATTTTTATTTATTTAAGACTTGCTTAGGGGTTATGTATTGGGGTTATTTATTTTTTGTATTGTGATAAAGTAATAAAGTATGAGTTTTTCTTGTAAAAATATTGATTGTTCCGCTCCAGATAATAAAAAAGGTAAAATTTATCCAGTAACCATGGAATGTCCATTCTGTGATATTCCGCTTACTGAGGTTTCTAAAATTTCTGAATCTCATATTGAATTGATTAAAGGATTACCATATTTAATTGCTTACCCACTTAAACGTACCTTTCTTGAAAAAGACCCTTTAAGAAAGATTCATTTCTTTAAAGATACATTTCTGAATTATCTCAAATACCTTGGTCTTATAGTTGGTTCAGAGTTTTTTAACAATTCTATCAAATCCAGGAAAATGGTAGACTTGTTCTACAATACCTTAACTGAAACAACTTTTGGGAATTGGAATAGGTTTATTCGAGAAACACTTTCGTTTCTAAATGAGAGACAATATCCTTACTTCTGTCCCGATTTAAACGAATATTATTATTCAGTTCAAATTGATAAGAAATGTAAATTATACAAAATTGAAATTGAAACAGAAGATGCAAATGGAGAAACTAAAATCAGTTATAAAAAACTTACTGGAATTGACAGTCTGATTAATTTCCGTAATAGGTATCTGGGGCACCAACAAACGTTAGACAACTCAACCTACGAGGAATTATGGGAACAATATTTCCCTATATTTGAAGACTTACTTAAGGGCATGACCTTTTGTTCCAATTATTTAATGATCAAAACGGAGCACGGTGAAACTTATAGTTTACATTCAGATGAAATTCAAACGATAGAAACAGCTAGTTTATTGGATGCTAATGTTTGTATACAAGATAGACAAGGTAATAAACTAAATCTCATTCCTTTTATTGTGGTTCCAGGTCAATTAGCAATCGAAAAAGTAGATAAGGAACAAATGATGGTTTATGAATCTTATACTGGTAAAACTGTAAAATTCTTCAGCCCTGAAGGTACAGAAAAACTAACGTCAGGTAAGATTTTAGAACGGTTAAATCTGTTGTTACGTGACAAACAAAATGAAAAGCTTTATAATCCTGAAACCTTCACTAAAGAAATTTTGGTTGATAGGATTGAAGATGAGAATAAGAGAATCTTAACAACCCTTGAATCTGAAAAAAAAGTGATTCCTGGCGTTTATGTTCATAGGCAGGATATTGAAATAAAATTAAGAGAATGGATAGGCTCAAGGTCAAGTATATTCATTATTGCAGCAGAAGCAGGTAGTGGAAAAACAAACCTGATGGTGGAAATGCAAAAACAATATGAAGAAAGAAATCTAAACGCCTTGTTTATTCGAGCCGGTAGAATGGAAAACACACAATTGGTTGAACAGATTTCTTATCAATTGAATTTGGAAATTGCATCGGGAATTGAGTCTTACTCGTCCTTATCCGGAACCCAATCTAACCCTACTTTTTTCCTAATTGACGGTATAAATGAATCTTCAAATGCTGAAAGTCTATGGCTGGAAATATTTAATTTGAGCCGACTTTTTGTCCCGGGAAGTATCAAATTTGTTGTAACAATCCGTGCTAACTCAATGGTAGATATTACGAGATATACCATTTCAGATGAAGATTTGAAATTAGTATATAAGGATAATAATGAATTTGAAAATGGGGTACATTCATACACTTTTTGGCTTAGGAATTTAAACATGGTTGAAATGAAACTTCTTTGGGATAATTATTCCAAAAAGAAGGATTCTATTTATATTCCTCGTTTTTCATTTGAAGATATTGCTTATTTTGATAGAAAAATTTATGATCAAATCAGTAATCCTTTGGTCATGCGTATTTTTCTGGAGGTTTATAATAAAAAAAACCTGTTAAAAAAAGGCAGCCGTCATGTGAATCTATGGGAAGATTGGTATAATACCTTTTCAAATGAAGAGAAAACCTTTCTTGAATTACTGGCCTGGAAAGTTTGGAATGTTGGGAAAAATGAGCTTTTATTGGACGACTTATTAAAAAGCGAAGAGTTAAAATATTACCTTTCTTCTGACAGCATAAAAGCCCCATATCAAAGACTTAAAAATTTAGGATGGGTGAGCCGTTATATAAAAGACATGAGTATAAGTATCGGTTTTACTGTAGAGGGAATGTTGTTATATATCATTGGAAATCAACTTCAAAAACATACGCCTAAAATTGATACAGTTTACATTAATGAGGAATTAAAAAAAGGAAATAAGTTAAAAATTAGTTGTTTAGAAGCCTTTCTTAAAGTACAGGCGGTTAATGCTGATATGAGTCTCATTACAGCTTTAATTGATGAGGGTGAAGATGACTTAGATATTTCTATAGCTCCTCTTTTCCAATTTATGAAAATATATGGGGTAGATAAAACGCTGCAATTACTACTTGAAAAAGTAACAGATAATGACTGGAAGGCATTAATAAAATTGAATGCTCTACTGAATAAATTACAAGAACAAATATTAAGAAAGGATTTCTTGAAAAAGATTATAATATATATCCAATTCAAGAATCAATATGATACAGAGCTTGGGCTTGAAGCTATTAAAGTAATTGATAATGAGTCTGCTAGGTTATACTTTGATAAAATTGATTATACTCGTGAATTCTTACAAAATGATTCTAGGATATTAAGTAATATAGGTGATTCTTATTATAGATTTTCTGAATATGATAAAGCATTGAAGTTTTACCAGAAAAGTTTGGATATTGAGCTAAGCACCATTGGGGAGGAATATCCTTCCGTAGCTAATTCCTTTAATAAAATTGGTTTAATATGGGAGGTAAAAGGTGAATACGATAAGGCGTT
>CAMAQX010000022.1 GCA_945860455.1 Lishizhenia tianjinensis | reverse complement strand
CCTTGAATCGCTAACAATGAATAATCATCAGATAAATTAGTCATTTCGACACCTAGATCATTGTGAGAAGAAATCCAATTCCAATCTTTTTCAATGTTCGATGCGTTGACTACTAAAAAATAATGGTTTTGAGAAATTCGATAGATAATTAAGTCATCCACAATTCCGCCTTTTCCATTTGGCATACAACTATATTGAGCTTTACCATCTACCATTACAGAGGCATCATTCGTTGAAATTTTTTGAATCAACGCTAATGCGTTTTCACCTTTCAATTCAAACTCCCCCATGTGGGAAACATCAAATACCCCTACCCCATTTCGGACAGTTTCATGTTCTACAGTTACACCTTCATATTGAACAGGCATATTATATCCAGCGAAAGGAACCAGTTTAGCTCCTAAATCTTGGTGTTTTTGAGTCAATGCAGTATTTTTCATCATATAGAAAAATTGATAGATTAGTTTATGGATTCTGGTTTTTAACTCGTTCAACATACATACCTGTTCGAGTATCTATTTTGATAACCTCACCGTTGTCAATAAATAAAGGTACGCGTACTTCTGCTCCAGTAGCAATCGTTGCTGGTTTATATGAATTCGTAGCGGTGTCTCCTTTAACTCCTGGTTCCGTATAAGTCACTTCAGAAATTATATACATCGGAAGATCAACTACCAAAGGAATTTCTTCATCTGCGTGAAACAAAATATTACACACCATTCCTTCTTGTAAAAACGCTGGTTTTTCAATCATTTTCACTGGAATATTCACTTGCTCATACGATTCGTTATTCATGTAAACATAAGAATCACCCTCTTGATACAAAAATTGATATTCTCTATTTTCAATTCGAACAGTTTCAATTTTATGTCCTGCAGAAAAGGTATGATCTAATACTTTTCCACTTTCAATTTGTCGCATTTTTGTTCGAACAAAAGCTGGACCTTTGCCTGGTTTAACGTGTTGAAATTCAATAATCTGAAAAAGTTTTTCATTGTGTTTAATGCAAACCCCGTTTCTAATATCTGCTGTTGTTGCCATAATTCATGTTTATTTACGTTGACAAATATAGAAGTTTATTGAACGGAATTAAATAGAAATAGGGAGAATTGTGCGATTTTGTTTTACTTTGCATAAAAGATTAACTATGGAAAAATATTGGAATGTGTTATCAATACAAGATAAAATCAAATTTATACTTAGTATTTTAGCTGGAATACTAGTGGTTATTTTTGCTACTTTAAACTGGAAAGAGGCTGAAATTAATTTTATCTTTAAAATAATAAAAGTAAAATTATCGGTTGCAATTATGATTTCTGTTGTAGCAGGCTATTTAGTTTCATTTTTATTTTCATATCGAAAACAATTGAAAAACAACGAAGAAATTGAAAGTTTGACAAAAAAAATTGAAAAACTTGAACGAAAAATTGAAAAGCAATCGGATGATGTTTTTGCCGAAGCTGAGTGATTTCAAAAATCAATCAATATTTTAATAAATGATACCATTTTCTCCTCCTCGAATAGATCAACGAGTAATTGATGAAGTAACCGCTGCTTTGCAAAGTGGATGGATTACAACCGGACCTCGAACGAAACAATTTGAACAAAACATATCCGAGTATTGTGGATGTAAAACTACCGTTGCAGTTAATTCCTGGACCATGGGAATGCAGGTATTGTTGAAATGGTGGGGCATACAAGAAGGTGATGAAGTGATTTTACCTGCATATACTTATTGTGCTAGTGCTAATGTAATTATTCATTCTGGTGCGACTCCTGTAATGGTTGATATTAATACAACAGACTTTAATATCTCAATTGAGGCTATTAAAAAAGCAATTACACCTAAAACGAAAGCAATAATAGCCGTTGATATTGCTGGATTCCCGTGTGATTATGACTTATTGAATAAATTAGTTTCTGATCCTGAAATACAAGCTCAATTTTCAGCAAGGAATGAAATACAGAAGATGTTAAATCGAATTCTGGTGATTAGTGATGCAGCACATAGTTTTGGAGCCTCTGTTAATGGAGTTCGATCGGGTTCGTTGACAGATATTTCTGCTTTTTCTTTTCATGCTGTAAAAAATTTAACTACTGCCGAAGGTGGTGCACTTTGTTTTAATCTTCCCTCAGAATTTGATCATGCTGAAATTTATAAAACTTTTTGCACTATGATTCTACATGGTCAAAATAAAGATGCATTAGCAAAGACTCAAAAGGGGAATTGGCGATATGATGTTGAAGAACCTGGTTTTAAATGTAACATGACTGATTTGCAAGCGGCAATTGGTTTAGTTGAATTAGAAAGATATCAAGAAAATCTGGATAGAAGAAAAGAAATATTTGAACTGTATGATCTTGGATTTTCAACTTCAAATTGGGCATTAACTCCTTTGTATAAAACAGAAAATAAAATAAGCAGTTTTCATTTATACCAATTAAGAATTGAGGATATAACAGAACAACAACGCGATACAATAATGCAAGAAATTTTTGATCGGGATGTTTCTGTAAACGTTCATTTTCTTCCTCTACCAATACTTACTGCATATAAAAAACGAGGTTATAAAATGGCTGATTATCCAGAAACGTGGAATAAATACCACAATGAAATTTCACTTCCGGTTTATTTTAATCTATCGAACGAACAAGTAGAAACAGTTATACAATCGGTTATTCAATCAGTAAATAAAATTTTAAAACTCTAATGAAGCGAGTTTTTGATGTTTTAATTTCATTTTTTGTCTTAGTTGTATTCATGCCAATTGGATTGATTATCAGCTTATTGATAGCACTTACTTCAACAGGAGGTGTATTTTACCAACAAGAACGAATTGGATTGAATGGAATTCCTTTTAAAATTTTTAAATTCAGAACTATGCGCACAGATTCTGATAAAAAAGGTAAATTAACGGTTGGCATGCGTGATTCCAGAATAACTTCCATTGGATATTTCTTACGGAAATACAAATTGGATGAATTCCCTCAATTTATTAATGTTTTCAGAGGTGAAATGAGCATTGTTGGTCCACGTCCAGAAGTTATGGAATACGTGAATTTATATACGGAAAGTCAACGCAAAATATTAAGCGTAAAACCAGGAATTACGGATTATGCATCGTTAGAATTTTTTAATGAAAATGAGTTACTTGCTCAATCCAATAATCCTCATCAAACGTATATTACTGAAATTATGCCCGCTAAATTGCTGTTGAATGAAAAATATTTGGAAAATCCAACAATTGGACATGATCTAAAAATCATGACTAAAACATTTTTCAAAATACTTAAAAGTAAATAAGTTTGTATTTTTACCAAAACCTTAATGAATGAAAACAATTTTCCTTTGTATTTTTATATCCTTTGTAAGCTACAATTTTGCGCAAAGTAATTTAACAATCTTCAATAATGGAGATCAAGCATTTTACATCATGTTGAATGGAATCAAACAAAATCAAATTCCTCAAAAAAATGTCTGTGTTTCAAGTGTAAGCAATGGTGGTCACTCTTTAAAAGTTGTTTTCGCAAACGGTGCTAGTGCTGATATTGATAAAAAATTATACTTAGAGGATCCGTCGGATATCCGTATGGAAATTCTATTTAAAAAAGGAATTGGGAAATTAAAAATCATTAGTTACGTTGCTACACAAGGTGTTTCAAATAAAGGAGTTGTTTTTCGTCCTAATGAAACTGCTGTTTACACGGATGCGCCAGTGGTACAATCACAAATTCAAACCAATACTAATGCGAATCAAAATCAATCAATTACTAATGTTGCTTCAAGTCAAGTAGTTCCGCAGAATACCCAAACTTCAACAATCACAACACAGAATGCGATTCCAAACAATCAAAGTCAAACAATAACAACTCAAAATCCACAAACAGGAATAAATACAAATACCTCAAATTCATCCACTACAACTACAACTGTTACAACAACTGGGAATGCAACAATTCCTGTAAATACTTCAACAAATTTAAATGGGGGCGTTAATATTAACATGGGATTAAATGGTATGAACATGACCGTTACCGATCCCCTTTCTGGACAAAATGTAAATATGAACATGAATGTAAATGGAATGAATGGTACGAACTCTACTAGTTCATCCGCAAATTCATCTTCTCAAACAACCACTACAACTATTACAACATCGAGTCAAACTTCTTCAAATTCAACTAACCCTAATGCAACAATAACCAATTCAACGAATACTGCTGGGAATGCAACAATTCAAACGAATACGCCTGTAAATTCGAATACTCAAACAATCACGACTGGTGGTAATTCAAATATAAGTAACCCAAATCAAGGAATGGTTACTGTGATTAGAGGAACAGCCAAAATTAATTGTTCGAAAACACTTGGGAATATTGATACATACGTGAAAGAGTTAAAGGAACTTTCTTTTGAAGCCGACCAAGTTGAGGCAATTGAAAAAGACTTAATTAATACGTGTTTGACTTCAGCTCAGTCTTATAAAATTGTCGAAACACTTACTTTTGAATCGAATAGATTGGATATTGGTAAATTTCTATCCGATAGAATGATCAATCGAGATAAAGCAGGTGAATTATTACCATTATTTACTTTTGACTCAAACAAAGTTGAATACAAAGAGTATATCCGTTAATTAGTTTACCGATATTTTAGAAGAAACTAATTTAGCTTTACTAACTAATTCATCGGTTGATTCTGAACCGAAAGCTAATGCGACTCCCATTCTTCTATATTGTCTTGTTGAGGGTTTACCAAATAATTTAAAATCGGTATTTGGAATTTGTGCGGCTTCATTCAGTCCTTCGAATTCAGGAGTGTTTTGAGATTCATTCTGTGCTAAAATCACTGCACTAGCACCATTTTTCAGTAAATCTATCGACGGAATATTTAATCCTAATACTGCGCGAGCATGTAATTCAAATTCGGAAAAATTCTGTGTTCCGGCAAGTGTAACCATTCCTGTATCATGTGGTCTAGGTGATAATTCGGAAAAATAAGCGCCTTCTTTTGTAATAAAAAATTCAACACCCCATAAGCCTGCCCCTCCTAATTCTTTTGTTACTTTGTCTGCCATTTCTTGAGCTTCATTTAAATGAATTGAACTCATTGCTTGTGGTTGCCAACTTTCTTGATAATCACCTCGCTCTTGACGATGACCAATTGGCGGACAAAACAATGTCTTTCCCTGTTTTTGCGTAACCGTTAGAAGTGTTATTTCAAAATCAAAATCCACAAAAGATTCAACAATAACTTCTTTTAAATCACCCCGAGAACCTTCCATCGCATATTTCCATGCTTTTTCAATATCAATTGATGATTTTATCACCGATTGACCTTTACCGGAACTTGACATTAGAGGTTTCACAACACATGGTAAACCACAAATATCAACTCCAGCTTTTAATTCCTCATATGTTGTTGCATATCTATACGTTGCTGTTCTCAATCCTAATTCCTTAGCTGCTAAATCACGAATTGCTTTTCTATTCATCGTGAAATTCGCAGCCTTTGCACTTGGGACAACCTGAATACCATTTGATTCATAGTGATAGAGGCGTTCAGTTCTAATTGCCTCAATTTCAGGAACAATTAAATCAGGTTGGTGTTTGTCTATGACTACATCAAGCGCTTCACCATCTAACATGTTTATAACTTCAAATTCGTGTGCTACCTGCATTGCAGGCGCATTTGGATAACTATCCACAGCAATTATATACTGACCTAATCGTTGACAGGCAATTACAAATTCTTTACCCAATTCACCCGATCCTAATAAAACGATTTTTTTTCTCATTTTCGAAATTTATGATAAATGAATTTTATAAGCCAATAATAAACTGGCTCCCTGCCCCATTTCAAAATAGAATAAGTCTTATTTTTACCACCTAAGTAGTTGAAAAACTGACTAATATTGGGAATATTAGAACCTCCAAAATCAAAAATAAAGTTGTTGTTTTTTGCAAATTCTATTCCTTCATGCAATAGTTTATACATCGAACCATCCTGCATGTATTCTTTTAAAGAAACACCTTTGATATAAGTAATTCTTCCATTAAATTGACTAAAGAATGCACCCGCTACAATTGTATTTGATGAGTTATAAATCCCGTAAAAGAATAATTGCTTGTTTAAGCAAAGTTGATGGATTAACTTACCGAAATGATCAAAATCACTTTTATTCAACGTTTTAATTCGCGCAGAGAGTTCATTTTCTACTAAATTCAAAACAGATGTAAGGTCCGAACTATTGGAAAAAACTAATTTACTTTTCTCGAATCGCTTCAGCATTCGTTTCGCTAAATTATTGTAGTTGTTTTCAAATTGAAAATCGATAACTTGGTAATTAGCTAGAGAAATTGCTGATTTGAGCTCATTATAATTAATAGCAATTTGGCCTACTTTAAATAGTTTTTGAACTTCTGTAATAAACTCTTCAATTTCGATTTCAGAAAATGAGCCAATAAAATCAAGATATCGTAGAAAATTAGGCGTAAGAGCTATTTTTTTCTTAAGTTTTTCTGTGAAAGGAACCGCTATACCTTTCGAATAATCAGGAGAAACGTAAACACACCAGTTTTGACAGGTAGCATCTAAAAAAAAAGACTGAGAATAAATAGATGACTGAGGAGAATTAATCACTAATTCGTCCCATTTTGTACAATCAATATTCGGTCTTTGTACAAATTGCATGACTTATGCTACTTAGATTTGATATCGCAAACGGAAACACCAATTTTCACGTTAAAAAATTCTCTGAATTGTTCTATCGTAATTAAAGGCCAAAATGATTCGTGGACAGAAGTACTTTCCAGTTCATACATAAAAATCTCTTCATATGACTTTTTTAAAACAATTTCATCGTCCATAAAATCGTCATCAATTAAATACACAGTTGGTTCTATTTCTTCCAATTTCACGGGCTCAGTGTCCTCGTGTTTCATCAGCCAGTCAATAAATTGTTGTTTGGGTTCAACTATGATATATCCGCGATCAAGAATCATATTAATTATTTCGTTAGAGGTTTATATTTTTCCTTAATGGAGGAATACCAGTTGGTTTTACCGTTTTTTACTTGTTCGATAACAATATCAAAACCCGTCGATGTTTTATTTGAATTAAAAAAAACAAGCCAATCTTTAACATTTATTTTTTTGGAACTTTTCAAGCAAATGAGGGTTGTCTCATCTTTGAAAATAACAATATTTGTTGAGGCAATTTTTTTCTCCTCAAATAATTGAATTGGCCTACAAGGCTTTTCAACACAATCTAAGAAATTATAAAACGATCTTTTGGCGTCTATGGTGTCTTTATATTTCCAAGATAAAAAATGGGTGCTATCAGAGGAGGAGTAAATAATTACTTTTTTTGACTTTATTGGACTAAAACGATCAGGGACAAATTTGGAATCTAATTTATGTACACTGTCAATTTCCCATGTGTTAAAAAATGAAAAATAAGAAATCAAGGAAGAATCTTTGGATGTTACAATAGTTGGTGAGTTCTTTTTTGTATAAGAAGCTTTTGGAGTAATATCATCCATGTTTTTAAGTTCTTTATTCTTTTTAGACGTACAAGATGTAAGTAAAAAAAAGAAAAAAAATGTATATATGATATTATAGATCACTTGGCGTCACTCTCTTTTTTCTTCTTTTTCTTTTTCGGTTTTTCTCTAATGATTTTAATCTTCTTGTATCTTCTTTTACCAAAATTACTACTTGTAATGCTTCCTTCAGGAATTCTTACCACTAGTCCCACAGTATGTTGCAAGTAATGCTTGTCTGATTTAAGAATATCAGAGGTTAACGCAACTTTAAATGCTGATTGAAGTTGAAGTCCTACATTACTCGAAATCCATAAATTTAATCCAACAGCTGCATTTAAATTCACATTTGTACCCATAGCAGAACGACTTGTCAATCCAAATCCATAAGAAAAATAAGGATCTAAACTTTGTGCAGGGTAAAGCATCTTTTGAAAACTATATCTAACATTTGCGTCCAAGGAAAAAAATGATGTTGTTCTGGTAACTGTGTCAGCAAAAACACCTAGTGTATCAAATTTCCCAAATGCTATTGCTCCCTCCCAACTCCAACCGCCATAATAATGTTTATCAACCATAAAACGAGTTGGATAAGCAAGCCCTTGAATATTACTCATTTCTTTAGCTGGCGAAACAAAATTCCAACTAGCACCAACCATCCAATTGTAAGAGTCCTTGTTTTTGTCTAATTGAGCCGGTTGTGAAAATAAGTAGCTCGAAAAAGAACTTACAACTACTACAATGCTGATTCTAATCATTTTTGCGAATAAAAATATCTAACAAATTTACTATCTATTATTTGAGTTCGATGTGTATTGCTCCCATTTTTTGAATTAGTTTTACACATTGACTTTGTTAAAAAGATGAATCTTTAATAATGTTACAATAATTAATTTTTGAAAAACAAAAAGGCCACCATAATTTGCAGCCTTTAAACTGAATTGTAGAATTAATAAACTATCTTTTAATTTCAATTCTTCGAACCATTTCTGATCTGGCTCCTTTAAATATAAAATTGTAAGTACCTGAAGGGAATCTTGATAAATCTAGTTCAAAATTGGATGAATCTATTTTCCAATTTCCGCAGTTTTTACCTGTTACATCAAACATTTCAAGCGTGTTAAATTCATCTTTTAATAATCCAGAAATTGTCAACAACCCACTCGTTGGATTTGGGAAAATTACCAATGTTGTATTTTCAGATTCTTCTATACTGGAGCAGCCATCAACTGTAATTGTTGATGCGGCTGACCCCGTACAACCATTCTGAGTTACTGTATAGGTTATCGGGAATGTACCTGCACCTGAAGTAGCTGGGTTAAATGTATTGTTTGTAACTCCAGTTCCCGAATACGATCCACCTGCTGGGCTTCCTCCAGCTATACTAAAGCTCGGATCAGTATTGCAAACAGTGCTTAAAGCTGCAAAAGTTACAGTTGGTGTATTTCCAATAGAAATTGTAAACGTCACAGGAGAACCAGAACAACTATTTAATGTGGGAGTTACTATTATTGTTGCAGTCCCAATAGAAGTTGGGGTAAAGGAGGCGATGTTTCCTGAGCCGGAAGCTGCTAATCCTATCGTTGAATTAGAATTTACCCAATCAAAAGTTGATGAACTCGTTCCAGTGAAATTAATTGCCGTCACAGATGAGCCAATACAAATCCCTTGATTTCCAGGATTAGTTACAGTTGGACTGATATTCACAGTAGCAAGGACAGCTGTTCTACCTGAACTACATCCACCGATAACAGCCTCAACATAATAAGTTGTAGTCGCACTGATTGATGGAGTAGTAAATGACGCTCCTGTTCCAAGACTAGTTCCACCAGTTGCAGCTGCAAACCAATTCAATGTTGAACCCGCACTTCCTGAAGCGATTAACGTAACTGTTCCAGTGCCGCATCTTGAAGCTGGAGTTGTAGAATTTAATACTGGTACTGCACTCACTGTAATTGTGAATGTTACAGGTGTACCAGGACAACCATTCAATGTTGGCGTTATAGAAATTGTAGAAGTTCCAGCGGTTGAAGGGGTAAATGCTGAAATATTACCTGTTCCAGAAGCACCTAATCCAATTACTATGTTTGTATTTGTCCAAGAATACGTTGAAGTTGGACTACTTCCAGTAAACGAAATAGCCGCGATAACCGATCCAACACATGCTGTTTTATTTCCAGGATTGGTTACAGTTGGTACCGGATTAATCGTTGCAATAACTGCTGTTCTTGCTGATGTACAACCATTTGAAGTTACTTCAGCATAATATGTAGTCGTTGCAGAAATTAATGGAGTTGTCCATGTTGAACCTGTTCCAATTGAAGTACCGCCAGTCGCAGCAGTAAACCAATTAATTGTTCCTGCAGAAGACGTTGCACTAAGAGATACTGATCCAGCACCACATACACTGCCTGGAGTTGTTCCGGTCAGAGAAGGAGTTTGATTGACTGTAATAAAATTGTTCTGAGTGGAGGTGTTACTACCTGCCCCATTCGTTGCCGTTAATGCCACATTGTACGTCCCAGCTGTAGCGTAAGTAACTGTTGGATTTTGAATTGTGCTAGTTGCAGGAGTACCGCCAGTAAATGTCCAAGCATAAGATGATGGACTTCCAGTTGATGTACTAGTATATTGAACAGTTTGTCCTGTGCATGAAGTTGAAGAAGGAGTTGAGGTGAAACTTGCAGTTGGAGCAGTTGGAACGGCAGTACCAGTAATATTAATATTATCTATGTATAAATTATTTCCATAACCCGCCAAATTTCTAAATGCCAGAATTGCACTTGTCTGACCTAGATAAGCATTCAGATTAATTGTTTCTGTTCGCCACTGAGTAGCTGTTGGGATAAACACAGCAGTAGTTAAAGCAGCAGTCGGTAAATTTCCAGCAGCAACAGTAGTCCCTGTTTTGTTGTATAAAGATGTCCACGTTGTACCACAATCCGTTGAGATTAGCACTTCTAAACCATCTACATATGTCGCGCTATAAGCTGCATAAGCAACGTTAAAAGTCATTTGAGCAGCCGAATACCCAGCTAAATTTAATTTCGGTGTTCTCATTTCATCTTGATTACCAATATCATTCTTATAGAAATTTAAGAATACCATTGAATTTCCTGCCGTTGGAGCAAAACCAACTGTGGCGCTTCTCATCCAGGTAGTATCTGTTCCATCTATGTTAATACTTACCCATCCTGTTGGAGGAAAAGTAGCAGTTGTAAATCCTTCAACCAATGGTAATGTTGCTCCAGAACTTCCAACAACGGTCACATAATTTGTTTGATTGGATGTATTTGATCCATTCGCATTTGACACCGTTAATGATACAGGGTATGTTCCTATCGTATTATAGGTTATAATTGGGTTCTGAACTGTACTTGTTGCAGGTGAACCGCCTGTAAAAGTCCAAGAATAAGAAGTTGGTAAACCACTTGAGGTACTTGTGAATTGAACAGTTTGACCAACACAAATAGTAACATTATTCGCTGAAAAAGAAGCAACCGGAGCAGTTGGAACGGAAGAATATAGATCACTAGACCATGTTCCACGTCCGAAAGTACCAGCTTTTAATGCTTTCGTTGCACCATAATATATTTCTAAATCGGAAATAGCATTGTTTGGTAATCCAGAACTAAAGTCAACCCAAGTGGTCGTCATTGAATTGTCCTTATAATATACTCCTAAATCTGTTCCAACATAAATTGCATTACCACCTGTTGAGCCATTTTCAAAAACGATGCAGTTAACAGGAATATTTGGAAGCCCTGTTGAAATATTCGTCCAACTTGTTCCTCCATTGATAGATTTATAAACTTTACTAGATGCCGAGTATCCAGAATATGAGACAAAAACAATATTTGGATCAGTATTCGAAATTGCAACCCGTGTTGGTGTTACTGCAGTTGGTAATCCTGTTGAACAAGCAGTAAATGATGTTCCTCCGTTGGTTGATTTCGATACCGCATTCGTTCCTGATTTCAGCGCATAAATTATCTGATTGTTACTAGGTGCTATTGCAAATTCTACAATATTTCCAGTTCCCGTTGGCGTACCTAAAGCTGTCCATGTTGCTGCGCCCCATATATTAGTCGATTTATACAAAGCAGGGCGCCCTCCAGCATAAGCAACAGTTGAGGTTGTTGGATCTTGACGGATTGCACTAACCCACTCTTCCGTTCCATTTGCTGTTGGATCATTAATATCAGTAAAAGAAGTTCCTCCATTGGTAGATCGAGCATAATCACCATTATATAAGGAAACAATCATATTGTTATCTGTTGTTCTGTCAATATAACAATCCATTCCATCTCCTCCATATTTCTCAGACCAAGTTGTTCCATTAGCTGTGTAATTTGAACCATTGTCTTGATGCCCCGCTATTAATTTACCAGCAGTAACGGTTGACAATCCAATTCTATATTGTTGAGCAATACATAGATTTGTACTTATATCAGACCAAGCAGTACCTGAATTTGTAGATTTAAATATTCCTCCATCACAGGCGGAAAATATAGTTGTTGACGAACCGGGTAGAAATACAATGTCATGAATATCAGAATGCACGTAAGTCGTTCCTGATGCTGTCCAGTTTGAAATTCGCGCAAATGAAGTCCCACCATTTGTGCTTTTCCACATATTAACACCTCCAGTATAAACCTCTTCTGCATTAGTTGGTGAGGCGGTAATGCATAGGTCATACCATCCTTGACCACCAGCATCTGCACCTGTTGCCCATCCTAAAATATTATTTGAGGCAGTTTTTGACATACGTGTTGTAAATGTTGTACCGTTATCCGCTGATCGAATAACTGAATAAAATCCATTATCAGTCCCAGCATTTAGTATGTATACATAAGCTGGATTCGCCGCCGTAACAGCTAAAGTCATTCTTGAAACAGTCGCTGCGGTAGGCACTCCGGAAGTTGCCGTAACCCATGTTAGGCCTCCATCTGTAGATTTTTTAAATGCAGTCCCACACGCGTAAACTGTGTTAGGGTCACTTGGTTTGAATTCGGCATCAATCGTTGAAAATGATCCTGTTGGATTTGTCCAAGTTGTTCCTCCGTTTGTTGATCTAAAAATTCCAAATGAGCTAAATGCCATAATTATTTGAGGATTGCTTGGATTAATTAATATTCTACCAATATTTCGTCCTTGTGAAACAGCCCAAGTTAATCCAGTAGTATTCCAAGTAGTACCTCCATCTATAGATTTCAATACACCAATACTATAAGTGTCTCCTCCATCCATATCTCCTGTAGCTAAATACATGATTTGATTATTTGTAGGATCAATAGCCACATCAGAAACTCCAATTATAGAAAGTTGATCTGTGTTCGTGGTCCATGAAGTACCACCATTTATAGTTTTCCATAAACCTCCATCTGGGGCACCAACGAAAATTGTGTTTGTATTTGTTGGATCAAAACGTACAAAATTTAAACGTCCTGCTCCTCCACCTGTTGGTTTTCCAGTCGGCCCAACAAATGTCCAGTTACCTGTTGTTGATTTTGGAATTCCGGCAGCTGCTAAATCAGCTTCCCATTGTTTGTAATTAGAAACCGTTTTTGAAGGTAAGGTAACATCACCACTGGGATAAACGCGAGGTTTCATATAATTCTCCCAACGTTTAAATTGTTTGAATCCTTTCCCTTTTTCTAGGGTTTTACCTTCCCAATACGTTTCAAAGGCTGCTTGAGTTTCGTAGAAGTTAACAGCTGGATTTCGCATCATTTCCACCCATTGCTGAGAAATTGAAGTAAAGGATAAAGAAAGAAAAAATACCAGTGGAAAATAGCGTTTGTAAGGGTCTAACATAGTTTTTAGTTTTGACTGCCAATTTACTAAAAACAGTTTATTTTTTAAAGATTTTTTGATTTTATTTTGAGAAAAATTAAATTGCCGATACTACGACAACTATTTCGCCTTTTAAAACTTTTTGTTCCGAAAAATCGATTAACTCTTGAATCGTTCCTCTTTTTACTTCTTCAAACATTTTTGAAATTTCCCGAATAACAGCTATTGGTCGTTCTGGATGAATGTATTCTTGGAATTGCTTCAACATTTTATTTATTCGATGTGGAGATTCGTACAATACAGTAGTTCTCGTTTCAGAACAAATTTCTTTAATCCGCGTTTGACGTCCTTTTTTGTGAGGTAGAAAACCTTCAAAAATAAATCTATCAGTTGGGAATCCACTAACCACCAGAGCAGGGATAACGGCGGTAGGACCAGGAAGGCATTCTATTTCAATATCATTTTCGATACAAGAACGAATGAGTAAAAATCCAGGGTCAGAAATTCCGGGTGTACCGGCATCACTTACTAAAACAACCTTTTCAGCTTCTTGAATTTTCTGAATTACTTGATTTAAAACCCGATGCTCATTGTGACTGTGAAATGAATAAACCGATTTTGAAATTTCTAAATGGTACAATAACTTAAGCGTAACCCGTGTATCTTCGGCTAGGATAAAATCACATTCTTTTAAGTAACGTATCGAACGAAGCGTAATATCTTCCAAATTTCCGATTGGTGTTGGCGTAATAATTAGTCGACTCATTGTTACTTATTTTCAATTTCATCTTCGTTCATTTCTTCCCCTCGAAGTAATCTCACTCTTTTCCTTGCCTCGGTTGAATAAAGACTGCCTTTGTAATTTATTAATAAGGATTTGTAGTATTCGAGCGCCTTTTCTTTGTCCTCTTTCTGAATTTCAAAGATCTCAGCAAGATGAAAGAGTGCATCATCCGCTAAAATATCATTACTAAAACTGGAAACAATCTTTTCTAAAAAAGGAATTGCGTCATCCCATTTTCCTTGCATTTCCATAGCTTTGGCTTTCCTGAAAAGAATTTCATCTTCGAGAGAATGGCCTGGTTCAGCGCGCATGACACTATCGTAATAATTAAATGCCTCAATATATTTATGTTGTTCCAATTGCAAATCTCCTTGAGCAAACCATCCCATAACTTGAAAATTACTATCCAAACCGAAATTATCTGTAATCAAGGTGGATAATTGGATTGCGTCATTGGCAATGAGTCGCGAGGTGGATTCTTTTAAAACACTTAATTGTGATTGTGCGAAATCGAATTCTCCATCATAATAGTAAATTCTTGCATTTTTAAACTTCGCTTCCTGACCAATTACCTCATATTTAAAATCGGTGTCAATTTGCATATATAAGATACTCGCATCCCAAATTTCACCTTGTAAAACATAAATATCAGCTAACAACATTTTTCCACTAGCCTTTTGAATATCTGTCAATCCAGGTAAGGCAATTAGCTCGTTTAATAAAAGCAATGCATCCTTGGTTTTGTTTCCAAAATAAGCTTGAATATAGGCAAGTTCAATTCCCAATTCAAAAACAGATCTCCTCTTACCTAATCGATCAATAGTTTGTTGATATTCATTGATTGTTTCTTCAATTTCCGATTGAGAGTAATTCCTATTCAATGTTAATTCTGTAAATCGAACATTTAAATTTAATCGTTCTGCTTCCAAATAAAAAGGATATTCCTCTCCAAGAGAAACAACATACTTAAACGCTTTTATGGCTTGGTCATACTTTCGATTTTCCAACGCCATTTTCCCCACATCTAAAACAAATTCTCCTGCATAGTTAAATCGTTTATCCAAGGCTATGGATTGAGTAATGGCAGCTGAAAAATTTGAAGATTGAATATAAAACCAAATGAACATTTCAGAAAAGACAATATTATCGGCGTTTTTCTGCGTTTTATCTAGCAAAATTGATTTCAAAGCGAGAAACTCTTTAGAGGTTGGATTATTAAAATCGATGAATCGAATCAATGTGTTTTGAACTGCAGACCTTTGTGTAACACTAGATTCCAATAAGTTAATCAGTTCTTTAAACATGTTTTCAAAATCTCCTTTTGAAGCATAAATTTCAGCAAATTGAACATGAAGGGGATACGAATCTTTTAGTAATTTCCTGCCTCTTTCTAGTGATTTTAACGCTAAATCATTTTTGTTTTTTGACCGAAAAGCATTAGTTAATTCAATGATTTGATTCGGATTTGGCATAAGATCAGCAATTAATTCCGTATAGATTTTTTCAGCTGACTTTGTGTCTTTTTCTTCCTCATAAAATTGCCCTAACATAATTTTCAATTCTACATCTTTTCTGTTCGAATTTATTTGACGTTTGAGAATTTTCTCCGCTTCTTTTCGGTTTTTGACTTTGATTAAACAATCGAAATAGCGCACAAAATAAACTTTGGTGGGGCTTTTCGCATACAATCCTTGATAATACGTTACGGCCTTATCAAATTCACCGTTGTTATAATAATATTGAGCTAATTGAAGATCTGTATCAGTTTGAGAATACGCAGTTACTGCGAAAAACGAAATCCAAACAAATATCAAGGATCTTAAAGTCATTTATTTAGCTATTAATTGCATGGAAAAATTATACAATTCAACGTGCAATGCTGAATAGGTATCTGAAATTTTCGTTTGATTCTTTTGGAATTCTTTGAATAAGATGACAATTTGATCAAATTTATTTTTTTCAAACTTGATGTATTCATCGTATTTACCGCGTGCTCCGCTATTATTTTCAATGTCTTTTTTCAATGATGTAAGTGATTTTCTTAGTTCAATAACACCCTTTTCTAATTTAACAATATTGCTCCTTAATTTAGGGATTGCTCGCCGCATGCGCTTGTAACTATCCATTTTTTTACCTAATTCCAAATCGATAGTGTCTGCTACAAAATTGCCTCTAATTCTGTATTCTACCCCTTGCGCTGCTAGTTGCATTTCAGCCAAAGTATCTATTTTTTCTTTTTTCAATTGAGCAGAAATGCTATCCAACCCATGAATCATTTTGTCGATTTTTGATAATCGGTTCGTTTTATCAATATCCGTACACGAGGAAATTAGGAAAACAGCTAAAAGTAAAAGTAGCGTATATTTCATAATTAATCTATTCGTGTAAAACGCGTATATGGATGTAATACTTCCGGTATATTAATTCCCGTTTCATCTTGAAAATTCTCCATTATTGAAGCCATAATTCGTGGTAATGCAAGTGCAGAGCCATTTAAAGTATGACATAATTGAGTTTTTTTATCATCCGTTTTAAAGCGCAATTTTAAACGATTCGATTGAAAAGTATCGAAACGGGATACTGAACTCACTTCTAACCATTTTTCTTGTGCTGCAGAAAAAACTTCAAAATCATACGTCAATGCAGATGCAAATCCCATATCCCCACCACACAAACGAAGAATGCGAAACTGAAGACCTAATTTATCCAATAATCCTTTAACGTGCTCCACCATTTCATCTAGTGCTTTAGCTGTATTTGAAGGATGTTCAACACGCACAATTTCTACTTTATCAAACTGATGCAAACGATTCAATCCACGAACATCTTTACCATAGGATCCCGCCTCACGTCGAAAACATGGTGTGTAGCCTGTCAATTTAATTGAAAAATCTTCAGATGGAAGTACAACATCTCTGTAAATATTCGTCAAAGGTACTTCTGCAGTTGGAATTAAATAAAAATCATCTGTTGGTGTGTGATACATTTGCCCTTCTTTGTCGGGTAATTGTCCTGTTCCAATGGCACTCGCTTCGTTCACCATAAAAGGTGCAATGTATTCAGTATAACCCACTTTATCTGCCTCATCTAGAAAAAATTGAATCAAAGCGCGTTGTAATTTCGCCCCTTTACCAATATAAAATGGAAATCCAGCGCCCGTGACCTTAACGCCTAATTCAAAATCAATTAGATTAAATTTCTTAGCTAAATCCCAATGTGGTAATGCTTCAAAAGAATAGTCAGGGGCCTCTCCTTGTTCAAAAACTGTTTCATTATCTTCCGCACTTTTTCCTTGTTTTACAAGTTCATTTGGGACATTTGCAAGGGTGTACATCAGTGTTGAAATTTGGCTTTCTAACTCATCCACCGAGGTTTTCAATTCAGCTTCTTTTGATTTAAGGTAAGCTGCTTTTGCTTTTAATTCAGTTGCCTCGCTTTGTTTACTTGCTTTAAATAATTCACCTATT
>CAMAQX010000021.1 GCA_945860455.1 Lishizhenia tianjinensis | reverse complement strand
CCCATATCGAACGCAACTTTTTTCTGATAATTACTAGAAACCCAAACAGAACCCCAATTCCAAGTTGGACGAATAAAATAGGAACCCCAATTTCGGGGCTCAAAAAAATCATAGCTTTCCGTAACTGAACCCGCATAACGCAATCCGGCTGCATTAAAGTCTTTGGAAACCATCGTGAAATTCGAATTTAAATAGGTACCTGTGTAATGATTCGGTAAATAAAGGCCTGCAACACTAGCCGAAGCACCAACCAACATTTTATTCAGATAACTCCACCTTGGTTTAAAATTTCGATAGCCACCAGATACTTCAAAAACCCGGCGATTATTGTTGTAATTGAACCCCAAATCATTCGGATCATAGGTATCCGATTCTTCCAGATAACCCATTCCATAAACCCATTTTCCGCGTTGTTTACCAATATTCAAATTATACCGATACCCTAATTCATAGGAGGTTGCACCTGATTTACTTGACAATGCAGTGCGACCATTAAAAAAATAGTTGTTGTTTTTTGAATTAAATACAAAATTCAATCCCGATACGTTAGCGTCATAAAAATCTCCTTCCCGCCAAACATTTGTATTGGTAAAGGTGATCGACCCATTGTTTTTCAGATTTTGATCAAGTACAAAAACGTTATAATTGGTTAATGGTGATACAATAACCGCACGAGTCAAATCAGTAATGGTATCCAACGCCATGCCTTGTTGCTCCGCCGTGATTGCATTAAAAAACCCAATCCCCAAGCCATTTTTCATTCGCCCAGAAATCTTACTGGCATTATACAATTGAGAGGGCTGCGGTTCTTTTTCCAATACTTCATTTTGAGTTAATTGAGCATTTGAAATGGAGAATGGAGCTTGAATACCAATTCTTCTACTGTAAAACAAGCCCGCTTTATTAAATAACTCAGTTCCTTCAGTAAAAAATTGCCTGTTTTCATTGAATTGCACCTCAAAAGGACTCAAATTCAATACTTTTTGATCAAAAACTACTTGGCCAAAATCCGGAACAAGTGTAACATCTAAAGTAAAGGCCTCATTCAGTCCATATTTAATATCCAACCCTCCATTCATGGATTTATTCCAACCAAAATCACCGTTTTGGTCCGGTACTCTGTCCAAATAAGAAGATAAATACGGCATAAATGCAAGTCTAAGTGGAGGTTCAATTCCTTTTAAGCCTATAATATCGCCACTTTCTAACAAGTAATTTTCTAGGTCAGGATTGACGGGGGACCAAGTAGACTCTTCTCTTAATCGCGCAATTTGCCTAGAAAAATTAACTCCCCAAGTTTGAATTTCTTTCTTTGGAAATCGAAAAGCAGAATAAGGAATTCGTATTTCAGCAATCCAAGCAGAATCTGAAATATGAATCACTGAATTCCACACTAAATTCAATTGGTCGTTGAAATCATTGGCTGCAATTTTAGCATCTATTTGTACTCCTCGACTTGTTACACCAAAATAAAATCCGTTTTGATTATCGTTGTAGGTATCTAAAAATATGGAAAAGACATCCAACGTTGGAGCAAAATCATCGCGCAAGGAAAGGACTTTTGAAATTGAATCAGGATGGTCATAACAAACAGCAGCGAAATAAATAGCTTGATCGTCATATGTAATTTGAACTGTGGTTTTTTTACCTGCAACTTTCCCTGGGGTTGGTTTTACTTGTGCAAATCCCGAAACACGTTGCGCGTTTTTCCATGATTTTTCAGTGAGTTTACCATCTAAAAGAATTGGTTCTGTATTTGGCTCAGCTTGAATTTGGAGTTGAGAATAAATAGAATTCCCTTTGAAGAGGATACTACTTAAAATTATGAAAAAGCACAAAAATTTCATGTGAGCAAAAATACAGTATTGTTACTAAAAATCACTTAGTATTTATATTATTCAAGATAATTATAACTGAATTGTCCAAAAACGTAATTTACGGTCTAACAACTTTTATTGTCGTTCTTCTATTCAAAGTAAATTGCGACTCCGTGCATGTTTCACAGATAATATCAGGTTGAGACTCCCCTTTAAAATCACCAAGAAAACGAGATTTATCAATTCCTTTTGACACTAAAAAATCTATCGTTCTATTCATTCTTCTTTCACCTAGCCACATGTTATACTCGTCTGAACTACGGCTGTCACAATGGGAAATCACCTCAAATTTTAGAGTCGCATCCAAGTCTTTTAATTGCGCTGAAAAATCTTCCAACTCTTTTTTATTTTGAGGATTCAAATAACTTGATTGGCGATCAAAGTAAATTATCGCCTCCGGATAAATCACATTTGTTGCAATAGATGGCTCAGGTTCATTAACAGTTGCTTTAAGTAATACTTGCTGACCATAGGAATCAGTTATTGTTACCGAATATAATCCTTTAGGAACCATGTCAAGACCATCCGATTTTTCGCCCGATTCCCATGAAAAAGTGTACGGAGCGACACCTCCAACAGCGGTAGCTTGAACCATCCCATCCTTTCCTTTATAAACGGTAACATCGGTTGAACGAATTGTTCCATTCAAAGGCGGTATTTCAGTTGCATAATATATATCAGCAAGAATAGCTTCCCGATTACTCGACCAATAATAATTTTTTCCAGAGTAAATGAAATATGCGTCAAACTTTGATGAATTGATTTTTGAACCAATGTTCATTGGGATACTCCAACTAGTCCATGATTCATCTGTTCGGATTGAGTAAAAAATATCTGCATCCCCTTGACCCCCCATTCCATTACTAGAGAAAAACAAAGTGTCGTTGTTCGGTGAAAGAAATGGTGAGATTTCGAATCCTTTTGAATTTAGTTCCGAACCCATGTGAACAGGTTCAGACCATTTCCCATCTGAATTTTTAGTAGAAACATATAAATCCTCCTCTCCCTCTGAATTCGGGCCATTAAATGAAAGGATTATCGCATTCTCATCTTCATTGATGTGAAACCCATAAAAATCTCCGTCGATGTCTAATTTAGGAATTCTCAATTCTTTTGCTTTGCCCCATTTTTTTCGTTTGAACTCACTCAAGGAAATTCCTTTTTTCAAATCTTTTTTTCCTTCATAAGAATTCAATAGATAAACATGATCTCCAGCTTTATTTATCCCCACTATCGCGTTGTTAAATTTATTATTCAACTCTTTGATTGGGTTAGCATTCGAATAGGAAAAATCGACTTCTTTTTGACTACTCCAAATATCCTGATCATTTTTTCCGCCGATTGATTTCGCATCAAATGAACGAACAAAAAATAAGGTAGAACTTTCTTTATCAAAAACTGGCATACTTTCCTCCACTTCTGTGTTGACAGAACCTCCAAGTTTTTGTGGAGTTGAAATGGCAGTAAAGGGAGATTGGGCAGTAACCGTCAATAGAAAAAATTGTGTGGAAACAAACAGAAAATGGCGTAATTTATTCATTTATTTTCCAAGCATTATTCCCAAAACTAATTCATGACCTCCAGAACTATAATTCTTAAATCTTGAAAGGGAAAAATCAAATGAATATCCCATTCTAAATCGGTTATTTACATTTATTCCGAATAGTGCAATCAACGCATCTGTATGACGATATCCCAAACCAAACCACACCCGATCCTTATATTCAGCCTGAAGATTCACATCAATTGACAATGGAGCTGGATACATGTATTTCATTAAAACATTCGGAATCAATGTTAACTCGTCATTCAATTTGAAACGATAACCAGAGATTAAATTGTAATGAATTTGAGGACTAAAATTGGCTGTTCCATTTCCAAATTCCACAAAATCCTTCGTTAGTTGTTGGGAAGAAAATCCAAGGTAAAAACCTTTGCCATAAAAATACAACCCTGCACCTAGATCTAAAATGTATTGATTGGATTGATTGGAAGTATAATTGGTATATGTGTTATCTGTATATGTTTGGGAGTTATCAATTATATTTAATACCTGCGCTTTGTCGGATAAAAAAGTATTGTTAGATAAACCTACTTTCAAACCAAAAGAAAGATTAAAATTTTTGTTCATTGGAAGATGTAAGGCATAAGTTCCGGAAAAAGCCAGTTTTCGAAACGCGCCGTATTGATCAGCAATTAGTTGCCCTCCAATTGTATGTTTCAACCTTCCTGTTTCAATTTTTGGGTTTTTAATTGGCCCTGTGCTCGTTCTAATTCCTGGATTATAATACCTTGTCTTCACTTTTAAAGGCATTGAAAATGCTAAATAAGTCGTTTTAGGTCCATCATTTACGCCTCCCCATTGCCACCTGCCTGCTAAAGAAATGTCTGTATAATTCAATACACCAGCTGCACCTGGATTTACAATAAATTGGTTTCGATTAAATTGAGAAAACTGTGGCATTTGCTGAGACAAGGCGAAAAATGACCAAAAAATAAGAATGAAGGACATTATTTTTTTCATACCTGGTAAAAGCTTTTAATTTTATTCTTTTTCTTCGAATCAAAATCGATGTAAAGATAGAATATTCTATTGGTTAATCACCAATTTATTACAGCAAAGACTGAATTTTCTATTCCATGCAATCACACGGCGGATCCAAAATCCAATCTATGTCTGGTCGCATATTTTTAATGTAAGTCTGATACCTCGGGCCAAATCGAACGCCAGTGAAATCAACAACTTTTAAACTCTGAAGCGAAAAGAAGGAATTAGGTACATTTCCTATTGGATTATCGGATAAATCAAGTTTTTCCAGGCTCTTGCAATTCTGAATTAAATCCGGAATTTGTTCAATGCTATTTCTATTGATGATTATTTTTTTCAATTTACTTAATCGTGTCAAAATCAATGGAAATAACGTAAAATCGTTCTTTGATGCAATGAATACCTCCAAATTTTTTAGGGAATCTAATAAATCCGGCAAAACAACGAATTTATTTTTTGAAATATCAAGTAAGCGTAAATGAGAAAAACGAGATAATTCTACTGGTAATTCGGTTCGTTTTTCTTTGGAAAAAGACAAGCCATAAATTGTATCTGGATTTGCAGTTAAAACATCCTCCCACCGATAAATTACAAATTCAGTTTCTTGAGCAGAAAGGCTATTACATTGAAGTAATAGAAAAATAACGATGAGCCAATGATATATCTTGTTGGATTTGCTCAACCAGCGCTTCTTTACTATCAAATTTAATTTCATCTCTTAACCGTGTTACTATTTCAACTTTAAGTTCCATTCCGTAAATATCCCTTTCAAAATCAAATATATGAATTTCGATTTGCTTTTTGGATTCAGCATGAACGGTAGGCCTGAATCCGATATTCATAATTCCATGAAAGCTATTTCCATCTATATAAACATGAACAACATAAACCCCATTAGACGGTAAAATTTTAGTGGTGTCTTGAATAACCAAATTAGCAGTTGGAAAACCAATTGTTCTGCCAATTTGTGATCCAGTAACAACCATTCCAGTTAATTCAAAGGGTGCTCCCAAAAACAAATTTGCACGTTCAATATCTCCAATTTCAATTGCTTTACGAATTTTCGTTGAACTGATATTTACCTCATCAATTTCCTTGGCCGGAATTTCAACTGCTTCAAAATCATAAACAGTAGAAACATCTTTCAAATACTGAATGTTTCCCTCTCGATTTCTCCCAAATTGATGATCATAACCAATAACAATGGTGTGAATGTTTAATTTATTAACTAAAATATCTCTAACAAATTCCATGGCCGTTAGTCGAGAAAACTCAAAAGTAAAAGGGAAAATAATGAGATTTTCCAACCCTGTTTTTGATAATTTCTCGATTTTTTCTGCCTCCGTTTGGATTAATTTTAACTGATGACTATCAGGAAAAAGAACCAAACGAGGATGTGGAGAAAAGGTTAACAGGACGGATTCTCCACCTAATAATTGTGCTTTTTTCACAATTGCATCCAAAATCTTTTGATGCCCAACATGAACACCATCAAAAGTACCTATCGTGATTATCGGTTTTTTAATAGATTCTACCCCCTCAAGTCCGTAAAAAATCTTCATTCATTAAATAAAAAACAAATTTAAGGAAAAACTGATTGGTTTGTTTCTTATCCAATAATACCTAATTTAGTGGCAATAAATTTTCGGACCTTATGAAATACGACAGAATCAATAACTCGCTGTATGTAAAAAACAGAAAACAATTCATTGAAAAAATGGTTGGTCATACACTTGCTATTTTCAATTCCAATGATATCTTTCCAATTAGCGCGGATAGTACCATGCCTTTTCAACAGCACCGCGATATATTATGTCTGACTGGTGTAGATCAAGAAGAATCGATATTGGTTTTGTTTCCAGGTTGTTCCAATGAAGTACACAGGGAAATTTTATTTTTAAAAGAAACCAATGCGCATATTGCAGTTTGGGAAGGAGAAAAATTGACAAAACAGGCAGCATCTGAAACTTCTGGAATAAAAACGGTTTATTGGCTGCAACAATTCCCAACTATTTTCAAACAATTAATGGCAGATGCGACTGGAATTTACCTAAATACAAACGAGCATTTACGTGCAAATACAGAAGTTGAGACAAGAGAAGATCGTTTCATAAAAAAGGTGAAACAAGATTTTCCAGCTCATCAGGTGTTAAAATCGGCTCCCATTATGCATAAAATAAGATCTGTTAAGGATGCGATCGAATTAGAATTAATGCAAAAGGCTTGTAAAATTACTGAAGCAGGAGTCCGTCGATTGTTACAATTCATTAAACCAGGTGTTTGGGAATATGAAATTGAGGCAGAATTAGCACATGAATTTTTACGCAATCGTTCCAAAGGATTTGCTTATACGCCAATAGTGGCATCTGGAAAAAATGCATGCGTTTTACATTATATCGAAAACAATCAGCAATGCAAAGATGGAGATGTGATTTTATTAGATGTTGGAGCTGAATATGCCAATTATGCTTCAGATTTAACAAGATGTATTCCGGTAAATGGAAAATTCACAGCAAGACAAAAAGAGGTGTATAATTCAGTTTTACATGTTAAGACAGAAGCTCAAAAATTGTTAGTTCCGGGAACTATTATGACCGAATACCACAAGCAAGTTGGTCTGTTAATGGAGGAACAATTGGTTCACTTAAAACTAATTACCCTTGACGAAATAAAAAATCAAAAAGCAGACTGGCCAGCATACAAAAAATACTTTATGCACGGAACATCTCACTTTATTGGACTTGACACGCATGATGTTGGACTTTGGAATGAGCCGATTCAAGCGGGTATGGTTTTCACTTGCGAACCTGGAATTTACATTCCGGAGGAAGGTCTTGGCATACGATTGGAGGATGATTTGGTTGTTCAAGAAACAGGAGAGCCGTTTAATTTAATGAAAGACATTCCACTTCAAGCCGAAGAAATTGAAGATTTCATGAATGCTTAGTTTGTGTTAAATTATTCAGTTCATGGCGAAGGAAGGCCTATTGTTTATTTACATGGCTTCTTAGAATCCAGCACCATGTGGACTTTTTTGAATTTTCAAGCATTCAATACAAGAAACATTTTCATTGATCTCCCAGGTCATGGACAATCAGATCTAACCGATTCTTCAGAAAATCCGTCCTTGGATTTTATGGCGAATGAAGTATCGAAGATTTTAAATTTATTACAAATTGAAACTTATTCGGTGATTGGTCATTCAATGGGCGGTTATGTTGGATTATTATTGAAAAAAAATGATTCCCGTTGTAAAAAGGTTGTTTTATTGAATTCCAATTTTTGGGACGACACCGAGCAAAAGAAAAAAGATCGGATTCGGGTAGCTGAAATTTCATTTAAAGCTAAAAAGATTTTCATTCGGGAAGCAATTCCCAATTTATTTGGGAAACCTGAAAACTTTCCCAATGAAATCATTCATTTAACAAATGAAGCGATGGATATGTCGCACGAATCAATTGCATATGCCTCATTGGCCATGCGTAAACGCAACGATTTCACAGATTCAATCAATTCAAATCCAGCAGATTACTTTATTATTCATGGGATACTGGATAGGTTGATTGATGCTGATTTTCTCAGGAAACAACTATCATCTGAAAAAAATCTATTTTTCATTGAAAATGCTGGACACATGGCACACATTGAACAGTCGGAAGAGGTTTTAGTGATTTTAAATAAGATTTTCTCCTAACCAATATGTTTCAATGCCTCTCGATTGGCAAGTCCTTGAATTCCTGATTCTTTTACGAAATTCCTTACTGACACTGGATTTGTTTTGGCATATTCCCGCAAAGACCATCCGATAGCTTTTTGAATAAAGAACTCTTTCTCATGTTTGAATTGATTGATTAATCCTTTGAGAAGTTCAAAATTTGTTTGTGATTTATACCGCAATTGAAAAATCAGACAAGATCTTCTAAGCCAAATATTTTCACTTTTTAGCCAGGATTTAATTACTAATTCTCGCTGTTTTGGAAATACTCGCAAATATCGCCCCAGGTAATTACTCGCCAAACTATCTACTGAATCCCACCAAGAATGATTGGTTAGCAAAAATTCAATGAAGTCATAATCTTCCAAAAGAATATCACTGTCTTTCCATTTAGCCATAAAATCCATGGCCACATAATGAAATTCTCGCTGTTCTTTTTGCCACAATTCAAGAACTAATTCTCGTTTATCATCATGGGTCAAATCCGCAGGTATAATTGAAAACCAATTTTTTTGAATCAATGCTCTTTGAGGTTTTTTAATCCCAAAAAAGGAAAATCGATTTTTCATGTAGCGAGACATTCCTTGTGCCTCTTTGTCATTTCGATTTTTTTCGAACTCTAATTCAAGTTGATGGGTTAATTGCAAAATCATGGAAGAAAATTAAAAAGGCAAATCATAAGCCGGGTTCTGTATCCTTCGCTGCACGCAGCTCAGTAGTCTATCATTTATCTAGCACTGACGTCACCATCAGCGTCCATCAACCTACCCTCCGAGATTGGGCGAGCAACCCTCAAGCCTCGGTATATTTGGTCTTTCAGTTCGTAAGGTTTACCTTGCCGTTCTTGTCACCAAAAACGCGGTGAGCTCTTACCCCACCTTTTCATCTTTTCCCCGACAAAGCGAACTTGTCAAGGTAGTTTTCCTTTCTGCGGCACTTTCTGTTCCCATAAGCTTAAACCCATGAGACCTTCCCGTTAGGAAGTACGATGCTCTATACTGCCCGGACTTTCCTCTCTCTTGATTTCTCAAAACAGCGATAGACTGATTTGCCTAATGCAAATGTACGGATTAGTTTTTAGTAACTCGTATCGTTCTTATTCCATCAGCAGACTCAAGAACAACCATGTAAATTCCCGGTAAATAAGCCGCAAGGTTTACATTCAAAGAATTAGCATTTATTTCAACTTGCTGATTCACCAAATTTCCTTTAAAATCGAATAAAGTAATTTTATTTACTATCGAATTACAGGTTATTTGAACCTCATCATTGGTCGGATTTGGATAAACGCTCGCAATTAATTCATTATCAATCAATCCAGCATCCAACCCGAGATAAATATCTTGGAATTCAATGGTTCGTATTTGACTACTTCCATTGGCGTTGGCAACAACAATCTTTAATAAAACATCTTTCTTGTTTTGACCTACCCATTCATATTCAATGGTCTGTGTAGGAGGTGTTCCAAACCAAGTACCTGTACCAAAGAATGTTTGGTAAATTGAGTCAATTTCACTGATTTCACGTTTCAATCTCACCACTTCATATGTTCCAGACGGCAATACCAATTGACCATACCCATCCACCGTACTAGTAATAGAGCGATGTTGCTTAATTTTAAAATCTGCTGCCGGATTCAAATCGATAAAAGTATACCCACGTGTATTAAACGTTTGTTGAAATGCCATCGGGAATTTATACTTTGTCTCAATAGTATCAGATTTAAAGGCCACATCTATTCCACTTACTTTAACTGAAAAACCAACCTTTGTAATTGAATCAATAGTTGATTTTTGATACGATCTTGGATCTGAAAGTGAAACGGGCAAAAATCCGTTCAATTGATCGACAGGAAGAGTATTCTCTGGAATAAAATATGATGATTGATAATCCTGTGGAGCCAATACTCCAAACGTAAATTGTACTGGACTAAAACCAATTGATGTGAACTCCCTTAAAAATTGACTAGTCGCCGTCAATGTAGAGTAATCCCACGTTATTCCAGATCCCATAAGTGCAGGATCATTTATGGTTTGCTCAGAAACGCTGATTCTAACAGTATCTCCTGGAATTGAAAAATCAGATTCAGTAATTGTTATCTGCGAAAAACAGCCAGCACTTTTCAATAAAAGAAATGTACCAACTATAATTAACTTATTCATTTGTTAAAATGGTAAATCGTCTGTTTCATCATTTGAGGAGAGTAAACTTTCCACTGGAGAACCAGTTGGAGCTGCGTTTAAATCCATGGATGATGGTCCACCAACAGGCATTCCCTGACCCATTTTTTCGATTCTCCAAGCATCCAATGAATTGAAAAACTTCACCTCTCCTTGCGGACTTGTCCATTCACGCCCACGCAAATTGAAAGAAACTTCTACTTGTTCACCGACCTGCGTTGTATCCAACATCGCACATCTATCTTGAACTGCTTGAAATAAAATATCTTGTGGATATTGACTCGTATTTTCAGTCAATACAAATTCTCTTTTTGCAAATTTTTCTGAAACCTGTACAGTAGGGTTCAACACTTTAATCGTTCCTGTAATTTTAAACATATCTATTTTTTATCCGTTATTAAATGCCAAAAGAGTTAACCAGGCTTCTTGTAGCTTATTTTGTTTTAATAAACTTAGTGCTCTTAGGTGCAGTTCATTTTCCAATTTTTCCGCATCGTTATCTAAAGTTACAAATAAATCGCTTAATTCAAGTAATTTATATTCATTAACATCCGTTTCATTTGGAAACTCTTCAATTCCAGCTAATTGACCTAAATCATTTTTACTAAAGACGCCACTTGATACAATATCTAAGGGTAATTGATCAAAACCAATTCCACATGTTGTAATTGGTTTTTTAATTTCAAACATGGAATTTGAATCTGCTCTACAATACCAATCTCCACCCATGCGAGAAACTAAATCAATTTTATGTTGATCGATCATTCCATTTTCATCAAGCACATTTTCATTAATATGAATCCGTGTAACCTCACAAATAATCAAGTTGCCTGCCCCCCCTTCATTCCCTAATTCAACAACTTGGTTTACCTTACATTCAAATTGAACCGGTGATTCAGCAACTCGCATTGGCTTAATTGTTTCCGAAGCCAAAGAAGTAAATCCGGATTTAACAAATTCATCAACATCGGATGGATACGGTGAACTCGCCAAACTCATTTGTTGAACAATTGAATGATTTACGATATTAATTACCACTTCAGGTACCACCTTTACATTATTATACGTATCCTTGGTCGTGTTGCTTCTTCCAGAACGTGCAGGGGAAAATATTAGAATAGGCGGATTTGCACTAAAAACATTAAAGAAGCTGAATGGAGCCAAATTTGGCTTTCCATCCGCGTCAATTGTCGATGCAAATGCAATAGGTCTTGGACCGATAGCACCCAACAAATATTGATGTAATTTTTGAACAGGTAAATCGCTTGGATTAAAAGTCAGCATCTCGAGATTTTTTACAAACAAAATTAATGAGAAAATTATTTACGATTCAACTTAATTTGAATAGTTATTCACAGCTTTTAAAATAACTATCCTCTTCTTTTTTCAAAAAAACTTTTTAACAACAAGATAGACTCTTCCGCTAATAAACCATTTGTCACAAGCGTTTTTGGATGGTAAATTGATTCCTGCAGCCTACTTGCCCCCCTTTTTTCATCGCGAGCACCAAAAACAACCTTATCAATTTGCGACCAATACAAAGCTCCACCACACATAACACATGGCTCGAGCGTCACATACAATGTGCATCCTGTCAAATATTTTGCGCCCAAATATTCTGAAGCTGCCGTTATGGCTTGAATTTCAGCATGAGCAGTTACGTCATTTAATTTCTCGGTAAAATTATGGGCCCGAGCAATAATTTGATTATTTGCTACAACAACAGCACCCACAGGAACTTCGCCAGAATCATACGCTTTTTTAGCTTCCTGAAGCGCTTGTTTCATAAAGTACTCATCATTAAATGGAGAGATCATAAGTGGATTTTCGTCAAATATATTTATTTTGTTTTAGC
This sequence comes from Lishizhenia tianjinensis, assembly GCA_945860455.1. GTDB lineage: Bacteria > Bacteroidota > Bacteroidia > Flavobacteriales_D > Crocinitomicaceae > UBA952. The sequence goes on along the minus strand of CAMAQX010000021.1, from coordinate 6,146 downwards.
CTACAATTAGTTTTCAAAAAATCAATTATATTTGAAGAAATTAAAAATTAAACTCATGAAAAAAGTAATTTTATTTGGTGCATTTGCACTTTTAACATTGGCTTCTTGCAAAAAAGACTGGACATGCACGTGCACATCCTCTGTTGGTGGATCATCATCTACGACAATTACAGACATGACAAAATCAAATGCCAAAGCAGAATGTGATGGTGGAGATGGAAGCGCTTTAGGCATTACAGTTGATTGTGAAATTCAGTGATTTGTAATCGCTCAAAAATCTAGGGGGCTTGCCCCCTTTTTTTATTTATGAATACCATCGAATCATTTTTTTTAACACTTGGCTTGTCTTGGACAATATCTAAGGCAATTCCATACACGACATGTATACTACTGGGTTTATTGTTTATTTTTCTCATACGGAAATGGAAAACCAAAATAAAATGGATTTCAATAGCAACAAAATTCATGATTTTCATCGTCCCATTTACACTGTATTTTGCATTTTATCCAATTTACGTGGGTGATTTTTCAAACAAAGGAGCAACAACTCGGTCGAATTTAGAATTCCCTTTTCAAAAGAGCATTACGGTGATTGTGTTGCCCAACTGCCCCTATTGCTATCAGTCATTATCACTGATGATGAAATTAAAAAAAAGAAATCCATCAATTTCAATATCCTATTGGGTTGCAACATCTGATACAATTCCTGAAAAAACAGCAATTTTGAGGGTGATGCCTAAAGAATTTAAAGCAATTCAACAACACGAAACGAAAGCTATTTCAGAATTAACAAAAGGAACCTTTCCATGTTTTGTAATTTCAAATAATAAAAAAGCAGTTAAAATCTGGAACAACAATCAATTTGGAGTAAGGGCTCTGGATGAAATTGAAAGTTTTTTCAACTAATAGTTAAATTTGATTTTCGACTTGTGACAGATCTATTTTCTTGTTTTTAATTCAAACTATTGAATTATTTTTGTGGAAAATAAACCTTGGACTCATCTAATTGTTACTATATATACTATGAGTGAAAACTTGATTCCTTCAGATAACTTTCCTGGAACGAGAATTAAAAAACCGAAATGGTTGCGAGTAAAGTTACCCATTGGTGAAAATTACCGCAAGGTCCGCTCGTTAGTTGACGAGCACAAACTTCATACAATTTGTGAAAGTGGGAGCTGTCCAAATATGGGAGAATGTTGGGGAGAAGGAACAGCAACATTTATGATTCTCGGAAACATTTGCACGCGATCATGTGGCTTTTGCGCCGTTCAAACAGGTAAGCCAGATGCAGTTGATACTTTTGAACCAGGCAGAGTAGCTAACAGCGTTAAAATTATGGGTGTTAAACACGCAGTAATAACTTCGGTAGATCGCGATGATCTAAAAGATGGAGGTTCTGAAATATGGGCCCAAACTGTTAGAGCGATACGTCAGCAATCGCCACAAACCACTTTGGAGACTTTGATTCCTGATTTTGCTGGAAAATGGGACAATTTACAAGCTATTATTGACGTTGCACCGGAAATTGTTTCTCACAATTTAGAAACCGTTCGCAGATTAACAAAACAAGTGCGCATTCAAGCAAAATACGATCGTAGTTTGGAGGTTTTGTTTCGATTAAAAAAAGGGGGGATGCGAACTAAATCCGGCGTTATGCTAGGACTTGGAGAATCCGAAGAAGAAGTTCTTGAAACTATGTCCGATTTGCGGAGTGTTGGAGTTGACGTTTTAACTTTGGGACAGTACCTTCAACCAACACCAAAACACCTGCCAATTTCTGAATTTATTACACCAGAACAATTTGAAAAACTAGGTGTTATTGGAAATGAAATGGGATTTCGTTATGTTGAAAGCGGTCCACTCGTTAGATCCTCTTACCATGCAGAAAAACACTTAATTTAATATGAAATACTATAAAATTTAAGACATAATGGAATCGATATTTAAAACACTTTGAAAAATTATTAGCAGAATTAAAAATTCTTCATTTAAAAAAATATTAGTATTTGATAATTATTTTATAAATTAGCCCTCTGAATAAAATTCTATTTTAAACACACCATGAAAAAGAAAAACATAATTTTAGGATCTGTAGCAATCTCAGGAGTTGCAGTAGCATTCGGCGTTGGAATGTGGTTCATGAAAAACAATGAAAATGGTTCTTATAAACAAGAAGCACTTTCTGTTCTTGAATCCAGAAAAGCGGATGAAGCTCAAGCTTGGTTGCGTGCCCGATATGTTGACGCTTCTACAGGTCAACAAATTACAGCTGAGAAATTAGCTGAGATTCAAAAGAACTTTAGTAAGTTGCCAAAGGAAAAAACAATTACATGGGAAGAACAAGGCCCTGACAATATTGGTGGTAGAACACGTGCGATCGAAATTAATCGAAATAATCCAAATGATATATGGGCTGGAGGTGTTTCTGGCGGTTTGTTTTATTCTTCTAATCAAGGGAACAGCTGGACACGCGTAGATTCATACATTGCACAAGGAGCTTCACCATACATTTCGAGTATGACAATGACTAAAGATGGAACATTGTATGTTGCTACTGGTTCAAATCAAGAAGGATGGAATGGAAATGGTGTGTGGTATAGTACGGATCTTGGTGCGAACTGGACAAAAGTTCCTGGTTCTGGAAATTGCACTGAGATAGTGAGCGGGGACGTTTCAGACTATGCTTTCATGGCTACAACATCGGGAATGAAAAAATGGAAATTAGGGGATGTTGCTATGACGGCAATAACAGCTTCTTCGGGTGGTTGTAGTGCTTTGAAAATATCAAAAAACGAACAAGTAATTATTGGAGCATATGGAGCAAATAAAACGTTTGTATCTATTGACGGTGGAGCTTCCTTTACTGATAGATCAGGAACAGCCGCGAATAATCTTGTCTTACAAGGTGCAGCACGTATCGAATATGCAATTTCTCATGACTTAAATTCTTCCGGTAATTATTCTTTGTATGCCGTTCGAACTAATTCAAATTTATTAGGTATGAATGTTTCCCATGACAATGGGGCAACTTGGACTGAATTTGTTGGAAACCCTGGTACGCCAGCTCCATCTGATTTTGACATTTTTAGGGACCAAGGAACTTATAATTCAATTGTTTCTGTAATACCAAACGATCCTGAAATGATTTTAATTGGTGGAATTGATGTGTGGAGATGGAAACAAACAGTTAATAATCCTCCATCTGGTGGATTCCGAAAGGTTAGCCAATGGTTTGTTGACCCAAGTTCCTCCATATATGTACATGCTGACAATCACGAAATGAAATGGGATGGAAATGGACGTTTTTATGCCGGTAGTGATGGTGGTGTAAGTATTTCAAATAATGTTGGATCCACAAATCCTGATGAAATAGAATGGTTTGTTGCTAATAGAGGTTATAACGTAACTCAATTTTACGGAATTGCATTTGATAAATTCGGTGCTGTTATGGGTGGTGCTCAAGATAACGGAACGTTATACAATGACCATACGATGAATACTTATAAAGAATTTAGAGAAGTTGGTGGTGGAGATGGTTTTGAATGTGAAATATCGTATTTCAATGAGCGCGTAATGTTCTCTTCTGTTTATTATAACTCGATTTCTCGATCTGGAGACAAAGGTCAAACGTGGACTAGTTTCGAACCAACTCTTCCGGGAACTTATGATCCAGCTGGTACTGATGGTAGTAATTATCATCCTTTTCATACGGAATTCGTGCTTGCTGAGTATTATGATTTAAATTCTGAGGATTCTGTAACTTTCATTCCAACACGTGATATCAACGTCGGTGAAACGGTGAGAGTTGCTAGTTTGTCGTCCGGTGATTCAATAACTATGATTGCCAATCAAAATTATTACTTCGATGAAGAATTAGCTTACGACCCATCGTTAACAGCAAATGGAGTGAACTATGGAGTAAATCCAGCTACTGGTGAAACGGTTGAAATGGGTAGTGATACTGTAATTTATAATGTAACTTGGGATACAGTTCGAGTTCAAGACCCATACCAATCATGGTTCTTAGTTTACGTAAATGCAAATGGAGGTGAACTTTGGGGAACAAGAAATGCGTTGCGATTATCAGTTACATCCACTCAATGGGTTTGTGTGGCGAAAAATATAGGCGGAGGTCTTTTCGGGAATATCGACATAGAATTTTCTAAAGATTTAGAGCATTGTTATGTTAGTGGCGGCACAAACGGTGTTTGGAGAATAGATGGACTTGGTTCAGCATACACCTCAGATCCCGATTTTGTAGATAAAGTTGGATTTGTTGGAACAGGAGCAACTGCTACTATCCCAACCTACACAACAGCTACCAAAATAACATCTACTAACTATGAAGGAATTGCGGTAAATCCCAATGATGCAGATGACCTTTTGTTATTAGCTGGATTTAGTGGCTCAAATAAAAGAGCTTCAAATGCATCTACAGCAGGAACGAATGGAGTAACTGTAGTAACATTAGGAAGCGTTGCTGGAGTAGCTTGTTATGATGGTATTATCGATGGGGTTGATTCTGATGTACTTGTTCTTGGAACTTCTAATGGAGTTGTTATTTCGCAAGATGGTGGAGTTACGTTTACTAATTCGTCAGCAGGATTTGAGGGGACTCCAGTGTATGAAATTCGTCAATCTTGGAGAACTTGGCAAGAAGGAAACGGAAGACCTGGAGAAATTTATATTGGTACATATGGTAGAGGGATTTGGAGTTCAGCATCTTTCCTTGGAGTGGATGAATCACAAACAGATTTGAATAATAAAGATGTCTTCAAATTTAATTTAGTACCTAATCCGACTAATTCTACAACAGCTGTGTCTGTTAATTTGGATAAGGCATCAGATGTTAACATTGAAGTATTTACGATAAATGGAACTAAAGTTCGTGCTTTATCCATGAAGAATGTTAATTCTGGACACCATGACATTCAGTTAGATGTCGACGGTTTAAGAACTGGTACTTATATTGTAAAATTGGTAGCAGGGAATAAAATAGCCACATCTAAATTTATTAAACTGTAAATATTAGATCACCTTTTATTAAACCGATCCGTTATTGGGTCGGTTTTTTTGTGCAAATTAAATAGGCATATTCCCGAAAGAAACGGGTTTTATTGTAAATTTACCAAGCTAAAAAAAAATTAAATGAAAAAATTGTTATTATCAACCGTTCTTCTTGCTTTAGGCTCGACGGTTTATGGGCAACGAAAAATCGATTTTGTCGAGTACGATTTGCCAAATGGTATACATGTTATTTTACATGAAGAGCATGCAACACCAATTGTGGCTGTATCTGTTTTGTATCATGTAGGATCCAAAAATGAAGTTGCAGACCGCACCGGATTCGCTCACTTTTTTGAACATTTATTATTTGAAGGTACGGTCAATATTGGCCGTGGGGAATATAGTAAAATCGTGGAAAGAAATGGTGGTACTTTAAACGCAAACACGTCTCAAGACCGTACTTTTTACTTTGAATTACTGCCATCCAATAAATTAGAATTAGGATTGTGGTTGGAAAGCGAGCGATTACTGCATGCAAAAGTAGATACGAAAGGAATTGAAACGCAACGATCAGTGGTCAAAGAAGAAAAAAGACAACGTGTTGACAATCAGCCTTATGCCTCTTTTATAACAGAAATGAGTAAGCGTATGTTTTCTAATCACCCATATAATTGGGTTCCAATTGGAAGTATGGAACACCTTGACGCTGCACAAGAAGAAGACTATGTGAATTTTTATAAAAATTATTATGTTCCTTCTAATGCTACTTTATCCATTGCTGGTGATATTGATTTATCCCAAACGAAAAAGTTAATTGATAGCTATTTTGCATCAATTCCTAAAGGTCAGGCCTTGAATCTTTACAGAGATTTTGTAAATTATTCTGATGTAGAATTTGAAAATAAATATAAAGTTGCCAAATCGAAATTCGACGCAAAACAATTTATGGCCTCTAAAAATCCAGAAGCCAAAAAATTAATTTCTGATTATCAAAACAAACCAAATGAGATCAAAAGAACTCAAAAAGATACTGAGGCACTTAAAGGGATAATCAAGGAAGAAATACAAGACAACATTCAACTTTCCGGGTTATTTATGGGGTATAAATTCCCAGAACAAACACATCCAGATAGCTA
>CAMAQX010000020.1 GCA_945860455.1 Lishizhenia tianjinensis | reverse complement strand
CATTCCAACTTTTGCGCCTTCTTTCGTTTTGAATTTTGGGTCTTTAACAGAAATACGGTGCAAGGACATTGATTTAACTTTCTCTACCTCTTCTTCCTGAAAAGTAATGTGATATTCAGATCCAGAAATAGTAATGTCAAATTCTACACTAAATTCATCTGCAGGAATTGTGAGTGTTTTTCCACAAAGTTTTGAAACCTCAGCAACCGTCGATCCCAGTTTTAAACTACCGATGTTTTCATAATTTACTTCATATTGGCTAAATCCAATCGAAGTGATAAATAGAACTAATAGAAAATGAGTAAATTTCATGATTTATGGTTTTTTTTAAGTTATGCAAAGATAACGAAAAGTGTGGACTTACCAACTAGGGTAAAACGCATGCGTGATGTGTTCTAATTCAGTTCTGTAGGAGTTATGAACGATGGAAATAATATCAAAACGTGTATTTAATGAAATGGTGTTTTGTTTGACATAATGATCCGCCACTTGAATGATTTGTTTTTGTTTTGATCGAGTTACAGCGCGCCAGGGTTCACCAATTTCGGCCGTTTGTCTCGTTTTTACCTCGACAACAACAATTTCATTGTTCTTTTTTGCAACAATATCGATTTCATATTTCTTGAAACGAAAATTTCGACTCAATACAGTAAAACCATGTTGAATTAAATACCTACATGCATAGTCCTCTCCCCAAGTGCCAAGTTCATTCTTTTCCATTTGATTGTATAATTTCAATATTGAATTTACAAAATAATTTGCAATTGACTTAAAAAGAAATTTTACTTTTGTTAAAAAAATAATTCAATGAAATTTGCAACCAAAGCCATTCATGCAGGTGTTCAGCCTGATCCAGCTACCGGAGCGATAATGACTCCAATTTATCAAACATCTACTTATGTGCAAGATGGAGTCGGTAACCACAAAGGGTATGAATATTCGCGCACGCTGAATCCAACAAGGCATGCATTGGAACAAAATATTGCGGCCATTGAAAATGGAAAGTTTGGTGCTTGTTTCGGTTCAGGACTAGCCGCCATTGATTGCGTGATAAAAATGTTAAATCCGGGTGATGAAGTGATATCAACCAACGATTTATATGGAGGTTCGTACCGAATTTTCAAAACCATCTTTGAAAAATATGGGATTAAATTTCATTTTGTTGACATGCAAAATACATCAGAAGTAGAGGCGCATGTAAATGAAAATACTAAAATTATCTGGGTAGAAACGCCAACAAATCCAATGATGAATATCGTGGATATTGAGGCGATGTCGAGAATCTCTAAAAAAGTAGGTGCCTTATTATGTGTTGATAATACGTTTGCTACTCCTTATTTGCAAACCCCGTTAGACTTAGGCGCGGATATCGTTATGCATTCAGTGACAAAATATTTGGGAGGACACTCGGATGTTGTTATGGGTGCACTTGTTACATCCAATGATGAAGTGGCTAAAGAAATGTATCGCATTCAGAATTCATCGGGTGCTGTAACCGGTCCAATGGATTCTTTTCTCGTTTTGCGTGGAATTAAAACCTTACACTTACGAATGCAAAGACATTGCGAGAATGGGGAAAAGGTTGCTTATTTTTTAAAAAATCATTCCAAAATTGACAAGGTTTATTGGCCTGGATTTGAATCCCATCCGAATCACGATGTGGCAAAAAAACAAATGCGAGGTTTTGGTGGTATGATCTCATTTACACTGAAAGGGAATAAACTAGAAGATGCATTAGAGATTGTTAAAAAAGTTCATCTTTTTGCTTTGGCAGAGTCATTGGGAGGTGTGGAGTCTTTAATTGGACATCCTGCAACAATGACACATGCATCAATCCCAAAAGAAATAAGAGAACAAAGTGGTGTGGTTGATTCCTTAATCAGATTGAGCGTTGGAGTAGAGGATGCAGATGATTTAATCGCAGATTTGGAAGGTGCACTGAATTAAAGTTCCTTGCTTACGTTTTCCAATTCGGTATAAAAATCAGATCCAAAAGCTCTGATTAATGGTTCCTTGAGGAATTTGTATACCGGAACATTAAGTGATACTCCGCAGGCACAGGCAGGTTTGCAAATCTTCCATTCTTCGTAGTTAATCGCCGTGTAGTCGTTGAATTTCTTCAATCGAATTGGGTATAAATGACAGGAAATGGGTTTTTTAAATGTCGTAGCTCCCTGTTTATTTGCTTCCTCTATGGAACATTTTGCGATCCCATTTTCGAACTTTACAAAAACACACTCTTGCTCATTGACTAATGAAGTTACAGGTTCTTCTTCCTCATCTAAATAATAAATATCTGTTTTTTCAATAACTTCAATTCCTTCCGGCCTCATAAAAGGTTTGATTTTTTCTAGATCAGCTTGAATGATTTCCACTTCGCTCCAACTCAATGGGGCTCCAGCATCTCCTTCAATACAACAAGCACCCTTGCACGCACTCAAATCACAAACGAATTTTTGCTCAAAAATTTGTGTCGAAATAATTTTGTCTCCTAATTCTAAAAGCATTTTTTCATTAATGCGGCTAAATTAATCTAATTTTATTTGGTTTTTCATTAGAATTAATATAAATTTGTAACCGATTTTAATGCGAATGAACGAGGGGACGAAAGTCCCCTCTTTTTTTAACCTATGATTGATAAGAAAAAAGTACTGAAATTCATTGATGAGCGCATCCAAGAATTGGACGCAAATCTTTACGTGGTAGATTTAACAATCAGTGCATCCAATGTAATTCATGTTTCGATTGATAAGATTTCAGGACGTGTTTCTATAGAAGAATGCATGTCTATCTCTAGGAATGTTGAACATAATTTGGATCGAGAAAAAGAAGATTTTGAACTAAATGTTTCCTCTGCGGGATTAGATCGGCCCTTGGTTCATTGGAATCAATATAAAAAACACCAAGGTAAGCGTGTGAAGATTGTTACAACTGAAGGAAAGAAGATTGAAGGCCAACTTGTGCAGGTTGAACAAGATTTTATTCGATTAGAAAACGAGAAAATCGTAAAAATCGAAGGAACTAAGAAAAAAGAGACATTAACGGAAGAATTTGTGCTTCCATTTAATCAAATAAAAGAAACAAAAATTGTAATTTCATTCAATTAACGTTAGATGCTATGAATAATGCTGAATTGACCGACTCGTTTTTAGAGTTTAAAGAATCAAAGAATATTGATAAACAAACGATGCAACATGTCCTTGAGGATGTGTTTCGTTCTATGTTTAAAAAGAAATTCGATACGGATAAACATATTGATATCATTGTAAATATTGATAAAGGGGATGTGCAAATTTTCTTGAATAAAGAAATTGTTGATGATGGTGAGGTGGAAGATCCAAATACGGAAATGGCTTACTCGGATGCCATCAAAATTGAACCTGATTTTGAAATCGGTGAAGAAGTGACAGAGGAATTTAAATTTGCCGATTTTGGAAGAAGAAGTATTCTTTCTCTTCGTCAAAATTTAATATCTCGAATCATGGAATTGGAGAAAGATAGTCTTTATAAAGCATACAAAGAGCGTGTTGGTGAAATTATCACCGGTGAAGTTTATCAAGTATGGAAAAAAGAAATCTTGGTTTTGGATGATGAAGGAAATGAATTAATTTTGCCTAAATCGGAACAAATTCCATCTGATTATTTCAAAAAAGGAGAAAGTGTACGAGCGGTTGTCGCTAAAGTTGACATGCGAAATTCAACACCAGTGATTATATTGTCTAGAACGGCTCCTGAATTTTTAGAGCGCTTATTTGAATTGGAGGTTCCTGAGGTATTTGACGGATTAATTACGATTAAACGAATTGTTCGTGAACCAGGGGAGCGCGCAAAAGTTGCTGTTGAATCTTATGATGATCGTGTCGATCCAGTTGGTGCTTGTGTGGGTATGAAAGGCTCGAGAATTCACGGGATTGTTCGTGAATTAAGAAATGAAAACATTGATGTAATCAACTTTACGACGAACGTTCAATTATTGATTCAACGTGCATTATCTCCGGCAAAAATTACTTCAATCGAATTAAACGAAAGTGATAAACGAGCGAAAGTTTTCTTAAAGCCTGATCAAGTTTCATTGGCCATTGGAAAAGGTGGGAACAATATTAAATTGGCTGGTAGATTAAGCGGATATGAATTAGATGTATATAGAGACGGTGAAGTGGATATTGAAGATGTTGATTTAGAAGAGTTTGCTGATGAAATAGATAGCTGGATTTTAGATGAATTGAAAGCAATTGGTTGTGATACAGCGAAATCAGTGATTGAAATGGGTGTTGAGGATCTTGTTCAACGTACTGATCTAGAGAATGAAACAGTTGAAGAAGTAATTCGAATTTTACGATCTGAATTTGAATAAGTAGATCTATTGAACTAAGACTATAACAAAGAAGAGTTAAAAATTATGGCTGGTAAACCAATACGTTTAGGAAAAGCTGCGAGTGAACTTAATGTAGGTGTTTCAACACTTGTAGAGTTTTTGGAGTCTAAAGGGATGAAAATTGATTCTAACCCAAATACAAAATTGGAAGAGGATCAAATGGATTTATTGCGAGGCGAATTTTCAGCAGATGTTGATTTGAAAGAACAATCAAAAAATACGATTGTATCTCGCGAAAAACGTGAAACTTTAAGTTTAAAAGATTCACGAGAAATTGAAGTAAAACGAGAGGCGATAGAGGAAGAGATAGATGAAGAAGATGAAACACCGATAAATTTAGAAGAGATTAAACGATCTGTTCTCGAACCTGTTGAAGTTAAACCTGCCCCAGTTGAATCAAACTCAGGAATTAATGTTGTGGGTAAAATTGATTTAGATGCCCTTAATCTAAAAACACGACCGGATAAGAAAAAAGTGGAACCAACTCCGCAGCCAGTTGTGCAGGAAACTAAACCGGAACCTGTTGTAATTATTTTACCAGAGGTTAAAGTTGTGGAGGTTCCAAAAGAGGATCAACCTATAGAAATTGAAACGATACGTGTTGAACGTAAAATACTAACAGGGCCTGTTGTTTTAGGGAAAATTGAATTACCTGTCGAAAGACCTAAAACAACTAACAATAACAATAATAATAATAATAAATCGGCAGAGGAGCTCCGTCGCAAACGTAAACGAATTAAGAAGATTGAAACACCTTCTCCGAGCGCCCCAAAACCAGGTGGTTTTACAAAAGAACCTCTGAAAGGTAAAGTTGAAAAACAAGAAATTAAAGTAGTTGATATCCAAAAAGAAATTAAGGATACATTAGCGCGGTTATCCAATCAAGGTGGTAAGTCTAAGGCTTCAAAAAATCGTAGAGCAAAAAGAGATATCGTTTCTCAACGTCGCCAAGAAGAAATGGCTGCCGCTGAAATGGAAGATAAAATCCTGAAAATCACCGAATTTGTAACCGTTTCTGAATTGGCATCAATGATGAATATTCAGTCAACACAGGTAATTTCAGCCTGTATGTCATTGGGCATTTTTGCGTCCATTAATCAACGAATAGACGCTGAAACCATACAGATTATTGCAGATGAATTTGGTTACGAAACACAATTTGTGAGTGCCGAAATTGCAGAATCTATCAAAGTGGTGGAAGACACTGAAGATCAATTAATTGAACGTCCTCCGATCATAACGGTTATGGGACATGTCGATCATGGTAAAACTTCCTTATTAGATAAAATTAGAAACGCGAACGTAACAGAAGGTGAAGCCGGTGGTATCACTCAGCATATCGGGGCATATTCGGTAACAATTAAGGATGGTCGTAAAATGACTTTCCTAGATACACCGGGACACGAAGCCTTTACTGCGATGCGGGCTCGTGGTGCACAAGTTACTGATGTCGCAATTATTATCGTGGCTGCAGATGATGATGTAATGCCTCAAACAAAAGAAGCGATTTCTCATGCTCAAGCTGCTGGTGTACCAATGGTTTTTGCAATCAATAAAATAGATAAGCCAGATGCTAATCCAGATAAAATTCGTGAACAACTTTCTGCTATGAATATTTTAGTAGAAGATTGGGGTGGAAAATATCAAGTTCAAGAAATTTCAGCAAGGCAAAATTTAAACATCGATGCACTTCTTGATAAGGTGTTATTGGAAGCCGAAATACTTGATTTAAAAGCGAATCCAGATAAAAATGCAGTCGGAACAGTTATAGAATCTTCCTTGGATAAAGGGAAAGGTTTTGTTACCAATTTATTGGTTGAATCAGGAACAATGAAGGTTGGAGATGTTATTTTAGTTGGACGATATTATGGTAAAGTGCGTGCAATGCATGATGAACATGGTTTGTCCGTTAAAGAAGCCGGTCCTTCTCGTCCAGTCTCTATTTTGGGTATCAGTGGTGCTCCAAGTGCGGGGGACAAATTCAACATCATGGATGATGAAAAAGAGGCAAAAACAATTGCAACCAAAAGAGAACAATTATACAGAGAACAAGGACTACGCACAACAAAACATATCACCTTAGATGAAATTGGTCGTCGTTTGGCAATTGGTGATTTCAAAGAATTAAATGTTATTGTGAAAGGAGATGTGGATGGTTCCATTGAGGCCTTATCCGATGCTTTGTTGAAATTGTCAACCGAAGAAATTCAAGTGAAAATCATTCACAAAGGAGTTGGAGCAATTTCTGAGGCCGATGTCAATCTTGCTTCTGCGTCCGATGCGATTATCATTGGATTCCAAGTTCGACCAACTGTTACAGCACGTAAAATGGCAGAGAACGAACAAATTGATATTCGCCTGTATTCAATTATCTATAAAGCTATTGAAGAAATCAAAGCAGCGATGGAAGGTATGTTGTCTCCAGATATCGAAGAGAAAATTGTTGGATCTGCTGAGATTCGTGAAACTTTTGATATAACGAAAGTGGGAACTATCGCGGGTTGTTATGTTATGGACGGTACAATCAAACGTTCGTCTAAAATTCGTGTGATTCGTGATGGAATTGTAGTTCATACAGGCGTTCTAGGTTCATTGAAACGCTTCAAAGATGACGTGCGTGAAGTGAAAAATAATTATGAATGTGGTCTGAATATCGATAAATTTAATGATATTAAAATTGGAGATATCGTTGAAGCATTCGAAGAAGTTGAGGTTGCAAGAAAACTTTAAGCCCTAATTCGTTTCGGTTGAATATCAGAGCCTAGAAAATTCTCCCAGCAAATATTTTTCTCAATTAAAGAATTTGTATGGACACAATATTGAGTACTCCCGTCAGGAAATGATATGCGCTCAATGTTCTCGTCCAATAATACAGTTGGATTTTCTTTTTGAAGAAATAGTAAAATAGGATTAAACCAATTAGAAGATAAGATTACCACTGTTTCAAATGAAAGATTACCTGCTTTTACTAAAGAACTTATATGAATTTCATTCTCAAATGAATTGAATTCGATACGATTAATTAAATTTCTTTTTGTTTCCATTTTGATCTATTTTTGACAAAGATGCATGCACTTGTACGTAAACTATTTACGTTCTTCTAGCATGAATTGAAATTTTTTAAATTTTGGTGGAGTTTTATGGTAATTGAAATCGTTGTATCCAGTTACCAACTAAAAAAATGAATCCTTTTACTTAATTTTGTAGCCTAAAATTATATTTATGCGCCCTTTTCGTACCATTTGGACAACTGAAGATAGATTTGTTGAAATAATTGATCAACGTAAACTACCCCATTCATTGGAAATAATGAAATTACGTACCTATAAGGACGCAGAAATAGCTATAAAAAACATGACCGTTCGTGGTGCTCCTCTTATTGGTGCTACTGCAGCTTATGGTATTTATTTGGCTGTACGCGAGTTGATTGAATATGAAAGAGAGGGTGGTTTTTTAGACCAAGCATTTTCTAATCTTCGTGCATCTCGTCCAACGGCTGTTAATTTGTTTTGGGCCTTGGATAAAATGAGGTCAGCACTTGATAATTCAGCTGATTTTTTGTCAACATCCTGGGATATGGCGGCACAAATAGTGGAAGAAGATATAGAAATTTGTAGGATGATTGGAGTTCATGGTTTGCCAATTATTGAAGAAATTGCATCAAAAAAAATGAACGAGCCCGTACAAATATTAACGCATTGTAATGCTGGTATGTTGGGCTGTATTGAATGGGGGACGGTAACTTCACCCATTTATCAGGCGCACAATAAAGGGATTAAAGTTCATGTTTGGGTGGATGAAACTCGACCTAGGAATCAGGGTTCAAACCTTACTGCTTATGAACTAACTAAACATGGAATTCCACATACACTGATTGTTGATAATGCCGGAGGACATTTAATGCAACATGGCATGGTTGATTTAGTGCTAGTTGGTACGGATCGAACAACCCGAAATGGTGATGTTGCCAATAAAATAGGAACGTATTTAAAAGCCTTAGCGGCAAATGACAATAACGTACCATTCTACGTGGCGCTCCCTTCCACTACATTAGATATGACTATTCGTGATGGACTTACAGAAATTACAATTGAAGAAAGAGATCAAAATGAAGTGAAATACATTACGGGTAAACGGTCAGATGGTCAACTAGATTCTGTTTTGATTTGTCCGGAAACTACTTCAGCCAGTAATTATGGATTTGATGTAACTCCCTCTAAATATATTACAGGTTTGATTACCGAACGTGGCGTTTGTCCCGCTAATGAAATGGGAATAGTAACTTTATTTCCGGAATTTAGTCAGATTGAAGGAGTATGAAGTTTTTAATTGTAGGATTAGGGAATCCAGGCGCTGAATATAGTGAAACACGTCATAATATCGGTTTTAAGGTTGTTGAAAAATTAGTAGCTGAACTTGGCGGTTCATTTGCAATTTCCAAATTAGCAGAACGGGCGGAAGTGAAAATAAAAGGTAGGATATTAATCGTTATCAAACCAACTACTTACATGAATTTAAGTGGGAAATCAGTAAACTATTGGATGCAAACAGAGAAAATACAGCGAGAAAACATACTTGTCATTGCGGACGATATCTCTTTGCCTTTTGGTAAAATTCGTATGAAGGGAAAAGGGAGTGATGGCGGTCATAACGGATTAAAGGATATACAGGCCATATTGAATTCTCAAGAATACGCCCGTTTAAGATTTGGCGTGGGAAATGATTTTTCTCCGGGCAAACAATCGGATTATGTGTTAGGTAAATGGAAAATGGAAGAGCAAAATGAATTATCCGAAAGAATTGAGGTAGCAAGCGAGGCAATTAAATCGTTTTCTATAATTGGTTTAGGCCTAGCAATGACTCAGTGGAATAATAAATAATTTCGATTTTATTTCGCTGCCGAGAATTCAATAAATTGTTATATTTACAATAATTAAAAAGGTATGGGTTGTTCATCGTGTTCAAGTGGGGGAGGTACGCCGAAAGGGTGTAAGAATAATGGTACATGCAGCTCAGGTGGGTGCAACAAATTGGATGTTTACGATTGGTTAGGCAATATGTCGCTTCCTGATGGGCAATCTACCTATGATATGGTAGAAATTCGTTTTAAAAATAGCCGCAAGGGGTTTTACCGGAATCAAAATGGAATTTCACTTCAAGTGGGAGATGTTGTTATTGTCGAAACCTCTCCAGGATATGATGTTGGTGTTGTTTCTGTTGTGGGTGAATTGGTCAGAGTACAAATTCGAAAGAAAGCACCAGACATTAAACCTTACGAGGCCAAAAAAGTCTTGCGAATTGCGAATCAAGAAGAAATAGATAAATGGATACAAGGAAGAACATTGGAAAAAGATGTCATGTATCAAGCCCGTTCTTTGGCTGTTAATTTAAAATTGGAAATGAAAATTTCTGATGTAGAATATCAAGCAGATTTATCCAAAGCAACATTTTATTATACAGCGGAAGGAAGAGTTGATTTTAGACAATTGATAAAGGATATGGCGGATAAATTCAAAATCCGTATCGAAATGCGCCAAATTGGATCCAGGCAAGAAGCATCCCGTTTAGGTGGAATTGGTTCGTGTGGTAGAGAATTGTGTTGTTCAACTTGGTTAACGGATTTCAGAACAGTATCAACATCAGCAGCACGGTATCAACAACTTTCCTTAAATCCTCAAAAATTAGCTGGACAGTGTGGTAAATTGAAATGTTGCTTGAATTTTGAATTAGACATGTACTTGGATACAATCAAAGAGTTTCCAAGGTCTGATATACGACTAAAGACCGAAAAAGGGGTCGCTTTTCATATAAAAACAGATGTTTTTAAACGTCAAATGTGGTATGCAACTGAAGGAGAAATGGGATTGATTGCCTTAGATCCTGACAAAGTGAAGGAAGTTATAAAATTGAATAAAGACGGAAAAACTCCAAAAGACTTGAAAGATTTTACAATTCTGAAGGAGTCCAATGTAAAAACAGATGAACCAAGTTACGAAAATGTGGTTGGACAAGATAGTCTGAATCGTTTTGAAAACTCTTTCAATAAAAAGAATAAAAAGAAAAGACCACAAGGTCAGGGTGGAGCACCTACCGGAAACAACAACGGTAACAGGTCAAATCAGCAAAATCAATCCAATCAACCTAAAGGAAATAATAATTCGTCAAGGCCTATTAATTCGCAACAAAATCAATCAAAACAACCTCCTAAATTATAGTTTATGAAGTTTTTGATTTGTTGTCTACCCTTAATTTTGTTATTTTCTTGTGGAGATAATTCGATTGTGAATCAGTCTTATGAATTTGATAATGAAACATGGAAAAAGACCAACAAACCAAACTTCACCGTTGAAATAAAAGATTCAACAAAACTATATGATTTTGTATTTGTAATTCGCACCACAACATCCTATGCATATAGTAATATGTGGCTCTATTTGATTTCAACAGCACCCAAAGGGAAGCCATCTAAAGAGGCCTTGCAGGTTCGAATTGCGGATGAAACTGGTCGTTGGTTAGGTAATAAAACGGGAAGTTCAGTTGAGCATTATATTAAATTTTCCAAAAGGAAATTACCACTCATTGGCAAATATACGTTCGAATTAAATTTAGCGACAGAAGAAAATCAGTTAGATAATGTTTTGGATGTGTCTTTTTCCGTGCGTGAATCTGAAATTGGCAAAAAATAATTCCACCTTATTTAAGGAATTGAATATTGCGCTTTAATCCTTCGAATTTTGTTCGTTTTACAGCACTTAATTTAAAGAGTTTTTCGAATACTTCTTCGTTTAATTCCTGCCATTCATTCGTTTTTAGTTCTAATAAAAGAGGATTTGGTTTGAATCGTTTTTCATGGGTGATTTTGGAGAATCTGTTCCATGGACAGACGTCTTGACAAATATCACAACCAAACATCCATTGATCCATTTTTCCTGAGAATTCTTGCGGGATTAGCTGGTCTTTGAGTTCAATTGTAAGGTAAGAAATACATTTCGATCCATCAACGACATAGGGTTGCACAATAGCCACTGTTGGACAGGAATCAATACACCTAGTGCAAGTACCACAATAATCTTTCATTGGGCCATCCGGTTCAATTTCAAGATCAATTATTAATTCAGCAATAAAGAAAAAGCTTCCCGTTTTGGGTTGAATTAAATTGCTGTTTTTTCCTATCCATCCCAATCCTGATTTTTTTGCCCAGGCTTTGTCCATTACTGGTGCCGAATCAACAAAAACCCGTCCATTTACCTCACCAATTTTTTCACGCAGATAATCCAATAACTCATTTAGTTTGTCTTTGATAACATAATGATAGTCCTCACCGTAGGCATATTTGGCAATTTTGGGGGCACTTTCATTTTGTTTTTCTTCCGGAAAATAATTGAAAAGCAAGGAAACGATTGTTTTTGCACCATCAACCAATAATCTCGGATCCAATCGCTTATCAAAATGATTAGCCATGTAGCCCATTTTACCATTATAATTGAGCGATAGCCATTGCTCTAAGAGAGGAGCTTCCTCTTCAAGAAATGTAGCTTTGGAAAAACCACACGAAAAGAAACCCAATTCATGAGCTTTATTGGTGATGATTTTCTTAGCATTCATTTAAAATAAACCACTTTGTGACCAACCTAAGTCTTTGCCTAAATGTTTAAATGCCTTATCAGTCGCCTTTCTTCCACGTGGGGTTCTCATCAAAAACCCTTCTTGAATTAAAAAAGGTTCGTATACTTCTTCCAACGTACCTGCATTCTCTCCAATTGCTGTGGCAATTGTTGTCAAACCAACTGGTCCACCACTGAATTTCTCAATAATCACTTTTAAGATTCGAATATCCATTTCATCTAAGCCATTTGCATCAACATTGAGCGCGTTTAAGGCATATTCAGTAATTTCATCATCAATTCTACCGGAACCTTTGATTTGTGCAAAATCTCGTACTCTTCTCAATAAGGCATTACCAATGCGAGGAGTACCTCTGCTACGACTTGCTATTTTATAGGCTGCATCTTCATCTATCGCAATACCTAAAAGGCTTGCAGATCGCTCAATAATTAATGTGAGTGTTTTTGAATCGTAATATTCTAACCTTGAATTTATACCAAAACGGGCGCGTAGGGGAGAGGTCAATAAACCCGATCGAGTTGTGGCTCCTATTAACGTAAATGGATTTAAGTTGATTTGAATACTCCGTGCATTCGCCCCAGAGTCAATTAATATATCAATTACGTAATCTTCCATGGCAGAATATAAATATTCTTCGACCACAGGGCTTAAACGGTGTATTTCATCGATAAACAGCACATCACCTTCTCCAAGGTTGGTTAAAAGTCCAGCTAAATCTCCCGGTTTATCAAGTACAGGACCACTCGTTACTTTAAAACCAACACCTAGTTCATTTGCAATTATATGCGCTAAGGTTGTTTTTCCAAGACCCGGAGGGCCATGCAATAGCACGTGATCAAGTGGCTCATTCCTTAATTTAGCAGCTTGAACAAAAATTGATAAATTTTGAACAATGGGATCCTGTCCCGAAAAATCGGTTAAATATTTTGGTCGAAGGACTTTGTCGTAGTCTTGTTCACCATTACTTTCTGCCTCCTCGCGGTAATCAAATGAATCTTCCATGTTCCTTACAAATGTACAAAGAGTTTTGTGAATCCGACAGCAGTTTAACCGAGTGATTTTTTATTTACTGATTTACTCTTATTTTAAAATCCTGCCCTCAATAGCAGCGGTTTTATTTTTATTAGCCAACTGTCCACAAGCTGCATCAATGTCCTTTCCTCGACTTCTTCGAATATTGACTATCATATTTTTACTCTCCAATATAGAGGCAAAAGCGTTTACTTTATCAATAGATGCTTGTTGAAAGATGCCATCATCAATTGGGTTATATTCTATAATATTGATCTTACAAGGAACACATTTTGCAAAGGCAGCCAATTCAAAAGCATCCTCTGGCTGGTCATTAAAATCTTTCAAAATAATATATTCAAACGTTATTCTACTGCCTGTTTTTTCATAGAAATAGGTCAGCGCCTCCGATAATTCAGCTAAATTATTGGATACATTGATTTCCATTATTTTATCTCTTTTTGAATCATTCGCTGCATGAAGAGATAGGGCTAAATTAAATTTAACATCATCATCTCCAAGTTTTTTTATCATTTTTGCAATTCCTGCTGTTGAGACGGTAATTCGTCTAGGTGAAATTCCTAATCCCTCTTCAGAACAAAGGAGTTCTGTTGATTTTAGGACATTTTTATAGTTTAATAAAGGTTCACCCATTCCCATATAAACGATATTACTTAATCCTCTGCCATGATTTTTAAGTGATTCTTCGTTTAAATAGACTACTTGATCAACAATTTCGCCCGCTGATAGATTACGTAATAATTTCAGCCTACCTGTAGCGCAAAAAGTACAAGATAAACTACAACCTACCTGAGAGGAAATACAAGCTGTAGATCTCGATTTTGTGGGAATTAATACACCTTCAATGACTTGTGACTCCCCAATTGAGAAAGCACATTTAACCGTTCCATCCTTACTTATTTGTTTGTCCGAAAGTTGGATGTGGTCGATGTAAAATTCAGCAGTTAATAGTTCTCTAAAATTAACCGGTAGATTTGACATTTCCACAAAAGATTGTGCGTTTTTCTTCCAAAGCCATTCATAGATTTGTTTTGCTCTGAAAGATTTCTGTTCAATTGAAAGTAAATATTCTTGAAGGTCAACCAAACTTAGGTTGCGGATATTTTTTTTCGATGAAGATGTCATAAAATGGTTGTGACCTTTGTATTGAATTTATCGATTCAACATCACGGGCATTACCAACATAAGAATGTCTTCCTCTTGGTTTTCTGGTAAATTAGGCATCAGTAAACCCGCTCGACTTGGGATGCTCATTGCTAAACGAATCTCTGTTGTATCTAAGTTACTCAACATATCCATTAGAAAACGAGAATTAAAACCAATTTCCATATCATCGCCATCATATTGACATGTAAGTCGTTCACTTGCGGCATTTGAGAAATCTAAGTCTTCAGCAGAAAGCAACAATTCAGATCCCGTAATTTTTAGTTTGATTTGATGCGTTGTTTTATTCGAGAATATAGAAACGCGTTTAATTGAGCTTAAAAATTGTTGTCTATCAATGGTTAAAACATTTGGATTTTCTTTTGGAATAACCGCTTCATAGTTTGGATATTTCCCATCGATTAATCTACAGATTAATGTTATATCATTGAATGTGAATATAGCATTGGCAGTATTGAACTCAATGATTAATTCTTCATCACCGCGCACATTGGATTTCAATAAGTTCAACGGTTTTTTAGGTAGAATAAATGAAGCATTTCCATCAGCAGCAAAATCTTTTCGCGCATAGCGCACCAATTTATGAGCATCTGTAGCAACGAAAGTAATTTCTTGTTCAGAAAATTGACAGTAAACACCGCTCATAACAGGTCGTAACTCATCGTTTCCGGTGGCGAAAATAGTTTTGTTGATCGCTCTTGATAATATTTCACCTGTAATCTTTACTGAACTTTTGTTTTCTAAAACAGGTAATTTTGGATACTCTTCAGCATTAAAACCAACCATTTTTGAATTACCATTATCATATCCTATTTCAATTCCGAAATCAGCATTAACTCTAAATGAACAGGGTTGGTCGGGTAAATTTTTAAGAACATCAAGTAATAGTTTAGCCGGTATCGCAATTTTACCCGCTTCTTCCATTTGAACTTCTAAAGAAGTCATCATGGTCGTTTCTAAATCCGATGCAAGAACTGTTAATTGGTTGTCAATAATTTCAAACAAGAAATTATCTAAAATTGGCAAACTGCTGTTTGTACTTAGTACACCTGAAATACTTTGTAGATGTCGTAATAGGGTGTTACTGGAAACAATGAAATTCATATGTGTAGTTTAACTTTTGAAACGCAACGAAGTTAAGTACTTTAACTCTAGTCTGAATGTAAAATTAAAAATATTTATCTACACTCAATAGTTTACAAACCAAAAAGTTCTGATACTGAGTTTCGAGAAATGAAATGATAGTTTTGTTTTGCTGTTTCAAATATGGACAATCCTAAAAGTCTGTGATCCGGAGTTTTATTTAATTCAGAATAAATAGGTAACAAGTACTTTCTTCTACCCACTTTTGTGATGAATTGTTCCATCGGTAAAAATGCGGGCTTGTAGTCACTGCGTATGGAAAGTAAATACCACTCTGTCATTACTTCTGCATTGCCCCAGCGAGAGAAATTCATGTAAGCATCCGCTAATGCAAGTTTTTCTGGATCCATAAACATGGGGAGTGATCGAATGAATTCTATCCATTCTTGGGTGGAGTAATCAGAACGCTGAATTTGCTTGGTGACACGTTTTTTGCGCCAGGATTTTGGTATTTGTTCATAGGTTGTTGTGGGTTCGAAAATATCACCCCCTGCTGCGAAATCTTTGGCAAGTTGTTGCATGTGCTTGAATTTTTTCGATTGAATTTTTAGGCAGTTTTGAGGAATGCCTGGTTGATATACCCATTCATCAGTATTAAATTTAATTTGATTCGGGTCAAGTAATTCATTGTTTAAATATTCAATAAATTTTTCAGTACTAATGGTTTGAAATGCAAATGTGTTGAAATAATTAGTTAAGAAAACATCCATTTTTTCTCTTCCAACAGTTTGTTCAAGTGTTTTTAAAAAGAATGCACCTTTTATATAGGCTACTTGAGTTAATCCATCTCCGGGATTTCGATTTTTAAGATCAAGTTTCAGGTGTGTATCAGCCAATCGATTTTCTTTCTTAAATTGTTTTAATTCGTTTTTTAATTCGCCAAGCTCAATCAAAGCAAGCATTTCAACATATTCTGAATCTGCTATTTCTTCCATGATTCTGTGCTCGAAATAGACGGTAAACCCTTCATTGAGCCAAAAGTCATTCCACGTGCGATTTGTAACTAAATTACCCGACCATGAATGAGCTAGTTCATGTGCTATCACCGAAACTAAACTCTTGTCCCCAGCAATGATAGTTGGATTAACAAAGGTTAAACACGGGTTTTCCATTCCACCGTATGGAAATGAATAGGGTAGCACCAATAAATCATATTTTCCCCATCGGTACGGTCCATATAATTTCTCTGCAACTGAAATCATTTTTGGTAAATCCTCAAATTCTTTTTTTGCAGCAGAAAGCAACTCGGGTTCAGCATAAACCCCGCATTTATTGGAAATCGGAGCATAATCTATATTTCCAACAGAAAGTGCAATTAAGTAGCTTGGAATTGCTTGTTTCATCTCAAAATGATACTTTCCTTTATCATTCTTTTTAATCGGATTTTCAGCACTCATGACTGCCATTAATTCTGTTGGAACTGTTACATCCGCACTGTAGGAAAAGCGATTTAGCGGTGAATCTTGCAAAGGAATCCAAGTGCGCGTAAGAATTGGTTGACCTTGAGTGTACAGAAACGGATGGATTTTTCCTTCTGTTTGAACAGGATCCAGCCAATCAATGGCTTCTGTCCGGGAGGTAGTTTGGTAATAAATATTGACAAATTGTGTCGATTTTTTGATTACCACAATCAACGGTTGCCCCAAAATAGAGTCTTTGTCCCAAGGACCAATAACGAATTCTGATTCTACTTCCGATCCTTTTTTTCCTAGGGTTATTTTTTGAATTTGAAGGTGTTTTACATCAAAAATTATGGTGTCAGAAGTATGCTTTTCGAGAGTGTGGCGAGCCACTCCGTAGATCGTTTTATTTTTGAAATTGACATCTAAATCAAGGTGTAAATGGCTTGTTCTAACTTGTGTAACATTGGCATAACTGTGATCGTCTTTTTCTGAGTCAATCCAAGTGGTCTTTTGTTTCACTTTCTTTTTTTCCATCTCTTTACAGGAAGTCAAAGCGACTAATCCAATCAAAATAGAATAAAGCATGATTTTTTTCATGGAGTCACGAAATTAAGCTAAAAGAGTTAAATGTGAAAATTTGCTTCATGAAATGTCTTCGTGTATTTCGGATAAATAGATTTGTTCCCACTGATTAGGGCAAGGAAACAAGTGTTTTTGGCACTTCAGAAAGTAAAGATCCATTAGAGTCGAGTAACCTGAGAATGAATAAACATGAGCAGATTCCAATAAATAGTCATCAAGTACTTTCCAGTCATTGGTTCCTATCTTTTCTATTGTTTGATTTTCTACTTGAAGTGAATTAATTGCAATTGTGCTACCTAGGATAATTTTCTGTTGGTTTTCTTGGCAGTTCGAAATAAAGCAATTGAGTAAAAAATCATGATGTACGCCAGGACCGCTTAGGAGTAATAGGGCATTTTGTTTTTTTAAGTTTAAAATATTCGGTTCATTTTCAAATCGAGACAACAATCCAATGTAGTAGGTTCTTGGCCGCTTAGTTGATTTCGATAAATCTCCGGCTAAATTAATGGTTAGGTCATCTACAATCCAGGTGAAATCAAATTGATTCATCCAATAATTGTGAAAAAAAATGAATAGTTTGCTTAGTCCTTTCAATTTAGGATTTAATTGGTGAGTAAGAAAAATGCACGGACAAGCCTTTGTCACAAAACCATAACGGTGGTCTGAAATGACTAATTCTATTTTATTTTCAATGACGATGTTTTGTACAACCTTTTTTTCGGTTTTAATAAATTGAACTATTTTGTTTTTTTGTTTCCATAATGATTGAAAAAAAGAGATTTCATTGGAGAAATTAAAGGGGTATCCATCGTGATTTATTGTTTCAATCAGAGGGAAATACGTTTTGAAAACTGCTAATTGAGCTTCATTTCCTGCAACAACACAGGTATTTCCTTGTTTTTCCAATTTTTGAATCAACCCAATGCAACGTGAAACATGACCCATGCCCCAATTTAAGCAAGAAATCAGTATTTTTTTTTCACGAACGTCAGATAAATTCATTCAGGTTCAAAACTAATCAAAAGATAATTAGTGTGAAAAATAAGATGAAATTTGACAGGAATGAAAGAGAAATGATTTCTTTCATTACCTTTAAGCCTTAAATTGAAAAACTCACTTTTATGACGGATTATAACGAATTTAAAAAATACGCTACCAAACACATTGGACTTAGCAGTATGCACGTTGAACATTACATTGA
>CAMAQX010000019.1 GCA_945860455.1 Lishizhenia tianjinensis | reverse complement strand
ATCATTGGACAGTTGCACGGTGGAGCTTCTGCTTGTGGAGCTAGTTCTTTGTCTGATGAGTATGGTAAGTTTAGTGTATCCTGGGAGCCAGCAGGAAGCACGAGTGCAACTCAACTCAAATATTGGTTAGATCCAGTAAATTCGGGAGTTCAATTTATCGATGGATATGATCCAACAAATGCAACCCCAGTTGCAGTAGATCCGGCAATTACAAATCCTGCAGGAGTTACAGGTACATTTTGTGGGGCGCTTGTTACTCCTTCGGTTACGATTCAGAACAATGGATCAAATGCCCTTACAACAGCTGATATTGCTTATGGCTTTGATGGAAATCAAAATCTTACGTATAATTGGACTGGAAATCTGGCACAATGGCAAACCTCAATCATTACCTTGCCAGCTGCGACTTTAGCTTCTGGCACACATACTTTTGGCGCAACGGTTTCAAATCCAAATGCTGGCTTGGTAGATGAAAATGCGAATAATAATTTGGTGAGTTCAAGTTTCAATGTTGTGATTGACGGACAATCCGTTCAGTTAAATTTAGAACTGGATTGTTATGGAACAGAAATAACTTGGGAATTACAAAGTTCAACGGGAAGTGCAGTGTATTCAGGTTCTGGTTATTCAGATAATCAGCCCGGGTTAGTTGCCCTCGATCCATGGTGTTTAAATTATGGTTGTTATACGTATGTAATAATGGATAGCTATGGAGACGGATTGTTTGGCGGTACTTTTTGCCCCCAAGATGGAAGTGTTGCTATTTTATATAACACGGACACTTTGGCCAGTTTACCAGCGTCTAGTGCAGATTTTGGAACGCAAACATCTTTGCAATTTTGTGTAAGTCAGGCGGGTATTGAGTTTGCAGATTGGAATGATTTTACAGTTTACCCCAATCCATTTACTGAGCAAATTGTTATTAATACTCAAGGAGCAAGTGAACTGAGTTTATTAGACATTACTGGCAAGGTGATTCAATATAAAAAAATTGATTCATCCTCCACACTATTAAATTTTACGGATTCGTTGTCTAATGGCACTTATTTGATTACTGTTACCCTTAATGACGGACAAGTAAGAACAAAAAAACTCTTGAAACAATAAGTTAATTGTTCCAGGTAAATTTATACCCGATTCCTTTTACTGTCTGAATATATTGGTCGCCTAATTTTTCGCGTAGCTTACGGATATGAACGTCAATAGTACGATCGCCTACAACTATATCGGTGCCCCAGACTTTTTCTAGAATCGACTCTCGTTTAAATACATAATCTGGCTTACTGGCAAGCAGAGAAAGTAATTCGAATTCTTTTCTGGGTAATCGAATTTCTAAATCTCCTTTTTCAATAATATATTTCTCTCGATTAATTGTAAAATCATTCAAGTTACTTGAAGCAAGTTCTGCCTCTTCTTTTCGCCGCAGCAAGGCATGAACCCTACTAATAAGAACTTTTGGTTTAATGGGTTTATTTACGTAATCATCACCGCCAACGTCTAGTCCTGCAATTTGACTGTAATCCTCGCTTCTGGCGGTTAAAAAACAGATAATTGTAGAATTGTTTGCAGGATTTGATTTGATTGCTTCACACACTTCAATCCCATCCATTCCTGGCATCATGACATCTAATAAAATCAAATCTGGTTTATGAGTCTCACACAAAGATAACCCCTCATCCCCTCGAGAAGCTTCCAACACCGTGAATCCTTCTTTTATCAGGTTGTAGGCCAATATTTGTCTTATATCGTCCTCGTCATCAACGATTAATATAGTTGCCATTTTTTTATCAAAGTTAGTTAAGTTCACTTAATACGTTAACATATTTAGTTTATTTTTAATGATTTATGAATCTTGAATTTAGATTTAAAATAGTTAACTTCATTTTTAAGCGAAAAACTTGGTTTATTTGACACCAAAACTAACCTAAAATAAACTGAATGATAATTAACCATGTCCTTAATTAATAGTTTGTTAGAAGACTAGACTTTTTAATCCAAGGGATATGTTTTAGAATTAATTGACTATTTTTCGCAATAAATGCAAATATAAATTGAAAAATGCTTATATTTGCGCAGTAGTAGTAGGTTAGGTTGATTATCAAGAGCTCTTATCGCAAGATAGGGGCTCTTGGTGCTTTAAGTAATAACGACTAACTTAGGCCGATAAATATATTTTAATGAAACCTTCCATTTTATTAGTAGAAGACGATATAAATCTTGGATTTATAATCTGTGATGAACTGAAGATACAAGGATATGATGTTAAGCTTTGCATGGATGGGGTTGAGGCGATGCAGGAGTTTCATAATCATGTGTATCATTTGTGTGTCTTGGACGTAATGATGCCACGTAAGGACGGTTTTACCTTAGCGAAGGAGATTCGTGCCACACACGTAGACATACCCATTTTGTTTTTAACGGCAAAATCAATGACAGAGGATCGAGTAGAAGGTTTTCGGGTTGGGGGTGATGATTATTTAACAAAACCTTTTAGCTCTGAGGAATTAAAGTTGCGTATTAAAGCGTTGTTGCGAAGAATAAATATCAAACTAGAACCGGAGGAGGAAAAGATAATTGGAATTGGATCATATCAATTTGATACTGAAAATTACACCCTCACCCATCCAAATTTCACAAAAACACTCACGAAAAAAGAAGCGCAAATCTTAAAAATGTTGATGAAGTATAAAAATCAAGTAACTCCACGAGATATAATTTTGAATGCTGTTTGGGGTCAGGATGATTATTTCGTTGGTCGCAGCATGGACGTTTTTATTACAAAAATCAGAAAATACTTGAAAGAGGATAGGGCGATTCAAATTGTCAATGTTCATGGAATTGGATTTAAATTGGAAATTGGAAATGGCTAAATGTACTTACATTCTGCATATTGAAACAGCAACTAAATCTTGTTCTGTTGCCCTTTCCAAAAATGGTAATCGATTACATTGTGTTGAAGAACACGGGGATTCATTTGTTCATGGAGAGAAGCTCGCTTTATTTATTCAGCACGTATTATCAGATGCCACAATTAATCCTTCTGATTTAGCTGCTATTTCAATTTCGTCGGGACCCGGTTCCTATACAGGATTAAGAATCGGCGTTTCAGTGGCTAAAGGAATGTGTTTTGCTTTGTCAATCCCATTGATTTCCATTAATACACTTCAATCGTATGAAAAATGTGCTCGCATGCAGCACCCTACTCTAAATACAATTTGTGTAATGATTGATGCGCGAAGAATGGAAGTGTTTTCAGCACTATTTGATCATGAAGGGACTTTTATGAAAACAACATCTGCAGAAATTCTGGATAAGGTTAGTTATAAGGAATTTGAGCCGTTTACTTGTGTGGGAGATGGTTCGAGTAAAATGATGGAATTTTGGAAAAATCGTTCCATTCAGTTTTTAGATAACTGTCACCTATCTGCAATTGGTCAAGTTGAAATGGCTTTTACGAAGTATCTCAATCAAGATTTTGAGGATGTCGCTTATTTTGAACCGAATTATGTGAAGGAATTCTACTCTGGTTCCTAATCCAAATACCTATTCTGTTCTAATCGTACTTTTACGCTTGCTATGTTATTTTCTTTTACCTTTTGTCTTGTTTGAATGGCAGTTTTTGTAAAATAGGTATGCTGATTTAAAAAGGTAATTTGAATTTCATCCCATTTTTTACTGCTTGAAATTAGAGCACGTTCCATTAATTCTCTTCTCAATTTGTCCGCAATTTCTTCAAAATCTTCCCTCCCTAGGTAATCTAAATCGGCATCACACATGATTTCTTGCAATGTATTCTTCGGTTTGTGTGGGATTTGTGTAACGTAAATTAACTCTTTGATGGTTCGTATATGATCCTCAGTGTAGCCGTATTGAGGCAATATTTCTTCAGCCATTCGCGCTCCAATCGGCTCGTTGTGTTGATAGCTTTCTAAAAAACCGGCATCATGAAAAATTGCTGCGGTTTTGAGTAAAAATAATCCCTCATCGGTTACTCCTTCCAATAATGCTAGTCTTTCTACCGCTTTTACAACATCTTTGGTATGATGAACTCCATGATAATATAAATTTGCATCCAAGCCTATTTCTAGCATTTGTAACACGTGGTGTTCTGTTTTGTAATACTTTATTGAGCTAAAATGATGAAGATTTACAATTTGATTAAAGCGTTCGTTAGGGAAAAGGCCTTCATTGTTAAGTGATAATTCCGGTTTGATGCGATGAACTGCATACATGTCTATTAATCCGCGTCCTTTGGTTTGCACCTTGCCCTTAAATTCGCACTCAAAATATGGTTCAATATAAGCAAATGTAGATCCTGCCACCATCACTTTCCCTGCTTCACCAAGCATTTCCATTCGTTGTGCCTCATTTACCGTTGATCCCCAAATATCATAAGCTAATCGTTGTGTTCCAATAACTCCGGCAGTTACTTGTCCTGTATTAATTCCTAACCTAATTTCCCAGTAATCTTCGTGATTTGCAATCGCATCATATTTGATTTTAGCCATGTAATCCTGAATTTGAAGTGCCGCCAAACAGGAATCTATTGGATTGGTAGAATTAGTTTCAGGCACCCCACCCGCACACATGTATGCATCACCAATTGTTTTGATTTTCTCGAGCCGATTTGCCACAATTATTTCATCAAACTTCCTAAACATAATGTCTAGTTTACTGACTAATCTGGAGGGGCTCATGTTTTCTGAAATCTTAGTAAATCCTACCACATCAGTAAACATTACAGTAACCGTACTGAAGGCTTTTGCAGTTACTTTACCGTAAGATTTTAGTTCCTTTACAGAGGATTCAGGTAAAATATTCAATAGTATACTTTCCGTTTTGTCTTTTTCAATTTGAAGTTGCTTTTGTTGTTCCTCCACTTTTTCTTTTTTCAAACGGATCTGTTCACTCTGCAACTCGATTTGTTTTTTCTGTTCACGAATTTCACGCGTTCTTTCCGTAATCTTTATTTCTAATCTTACTTGCTCTCTTCTACCTTGATTAATTCTTCTTCGTATGTATACATAGGAAATGAAACTTAAAATAAGTGCCATGAGAGACCAAAACCACCACGAGGACCAATAAGGAGCTAGAACAATTATTTCGATTATTGCTGGTTGACTAGACCAAGTACCCAAGCCTGATCGTGCATACACTTTTAAGGTGTAATTACCAGGAGCTAAGGCATTGAAGTTAATTTCGTTTGTTCCTTGAATAAATATTTCACCTTCTTCTGAACCTTCTAGTATATATTTATAGTTGATTAGATTTGGATTACAGAGCTCTGATGGCTGAAAACGAATGGTAAAACTCCTTTGCTTATAGGATAATGACAACTGTTTAGTATGCGCGAGCGTACTTTTTAAAATTCCATTTTGGGCATCAGGAACAACCCATTTACCGTCCACTTTCACTTTGGTGAGGATTACTTTTAGGTCGGTTGAAGATTGAATTAAATCACTAGGCTTAAAGTAGTTAAAGCCATAAATTCCACCAAAGTAAAACAAGTTATCACTTGATTTGAAATAGGCACCAAGATTAAACTCATTACTCATTAAACCATCCATTTCGCGGTAATTAATGGTTTTGTTTGACACAGGGTCAAACTTCGTTAATCCTTTATTGGAACTAAGCCAAAGAAATCCATCTTGATCTTGTAAAACCCCATATATCACATTATTGGGGAGACCACTAGCACGATTATAGACCTTTACATCGCCCGTTTTTGCATTCAATTTTAATAAGCCCGAACCACTTGTTCCGCACCAAAACGTTGTTTTATCTGATTGATAAATTGAATTAATATAATCGATGGCTTTTGCTTTTAACTTAGAATTATATTCAAAAGGAATAATTTTTAATCCGGAAGTGGTGTTTTTGAGATAATTTAACCCCCCACTGCTTGTTGCAAACCAAAATTTACCGGAAGCATCTTTGAACCCAAAGCGGCAAATTCCGGTTGATATACTTGTTTGCGGACTGGCTGGATTATGTTCAAACGTACTGGCGGCATTCGTTTCAATATCAATTAACACAACACCTGATCGTGTTGCCAAAAAATATTGACTTCCTTGGTAAGGGATGATTGCATACGTTCTATCGTGTTTCAACGCATTGGTGGGGTCGAGGTATTTAACTTGTTTAAAAGAAAAGGCTTTATTGGATTGTATTTCCAAAAGGTATAATCCATCCAAACAACCTGCAATGATTTTGTCATTCGAAATAGCAAAAAGAGAAAGAACGACCGATTTGTCCTTGTCCATTGGATTGAGGATTGTTCTCGAAAAATGCTCCATTAACCCCGTTGCCTTATTCATTCTGCTTACGCCAGCGTCCGTGCCAATAAAAAGGTGTGATTTGTCTGGACTTTCGCTAAAACTCCAAACATTTGCTGCTGGTAAACCACTTTCTAGTTTATCGGAAGGACCAATTCCCAAAAACCCAATATTATTTGGATCAAAACTACTCAATCCTCGTTCGCTTCCAATCCAGACACTTCCTGACAGATCCTTGAAAAGTGTATTTATGCCATTAAAAAGCAGTCCGTTTTTTTGGAAAATATTTTCAGTATAATGAAAAATATTCCATTCTTTATCAATGGTGAAAAGTCCGTTATTTGATGTTGAGATCAATGTTTTATCACCTACTCGACAAACGTCAGTGATATTAAGTAACCCAAATTTATCATCTAACAATTGAAATGAAGGCTCTAAGGTTTTTCGTTTGATATGGTAAGAGAAAAGCCCTTGATTTGTTGCAATCAATAATACTTCATTGGAATACCTAACCATGCGCTGGACCGAAGCGGGCTCGTCATTTTTTTGTGGAATCGAAATTTTCTTTCTCCTTTTTAATACTGGATCGATAATAAAAAATTCGTTATTATCAGTAACAACAGCTAATTCATTCAAGTTAATACTAAAGACGAAGTGAATTTTTTGGTTGTTTAAAAGGTTTGAGTAGGAAGTAAAACGAAACTTACGTGTATCAAAATAAATCAATCCGTTACTGAGGGTTGATATCCACAAATTGTTGTTTGGGTCAACTGTTATGGATTCTATTTGCAGAGCTTGTTTTTTGTTTATGGTGAACGATTGAAACGTTTCCAAGTTCGGGTCATAAAGGGTTAAGCCATTTACAGTACCAAACCAAATTCTGCCATCTTTTGTTTTTGCTGAACATTTAAACGACTGACTTAAGATGTTTTTGTTGTCATCTGGAGTGAAGACTTCAAAAGTTTTTCCATCAAAACGATTGAGTCCATCTTGAGTACCTATCCATATCCCGAAGTTATTGTCTTGAATAATAGTCGTAACTGAGCTTTGAGAAAGTCCGTCGTTTATGGTGTAATTACGAAATCTATATTCACCTTGTGCCACGTTAATAAACGCGCAAAATAAATAGAATAGGCCGATTATATATTTTTTTATCACAAATTTTAGGCGGTTGGCCCTGAAGGATTCGTTGGTTGCATAGCAGAGTTTTCTAAATCACGGTCAAACATATACATCCCTCCTTTATCTCCATCGATTAATCGAAGTTTATCCAAAAACATTCTGGCTAAAGCCTCTTCTTCTAATTGCTCAGATACATACCATTGAACGAAGTTGTGTGTAGAAAAATCTTTTTCCTGCAAGCATACATCCACTAAATTATTAATGCTTTCAGTTACTTTTATTTCATGTTTTAATAAAAGTGTAAAAACGGTTTCTAAGTTTTCAAAGTTGATAGCAGGTTGACCCACAGCTGGAACAATGGCAGTTCCTCCACGCTCATTCACAAATTTGATTAATTTCAACATGTGAAAACGCTCTTCATCGGAGTGTAAATACATGAATTTTGCTGTTCCGTTTAGGCCATTATTTTCAGCCCACGATGCCATTGCCAAATAGTATTGAGAAGAAGATGCTTCTTTTTCAATTTGATCGTTTAATGCTAATTCAACACGTTTGTTCATGATTTCTTGTTTGTTTCTTCAAATTTACGATTCTTTCAGTAGCTAATGTATCAATTTTTGAAATAATTTCATTCATTTTAAGCATGAATGTATCTCATAACCTGAAATGATAAATGAGTAAAAACAATTCTGGCGTTCGCGTTTCGCTCGAGGTGGTAATGTATGTCATTCAATGTTTGCATGAAAGATTGAATGTTTTTTCCATGAATGAATTTTGCGAAGTTCTTTAAAAATTCTGCTTCATCATTGGATAGCTGATTGATGGCTCCGGAAGTGTAATTCAATAAAATGCTTTGCCTAATTAAATGCAGCGCATATAAAACAAATAGTTTTTGTTTTTCTTTTGTTTGTTGAGCCGTCTCTTCGGCCCAATCGAGCATGGCAGTTACATCTTTTTTAAAACTTGAACGCATCAAGTTTTTAAACAACTCTAAAAAATCGGTGTTCTCTTGTTGTTCAAATTGATGTTTGGCCTTGATGTAATTCCCCGCAGAAAAGGAAGAGATGCTCTGAGCTGTATTTTGATCGATGAATAGGTTGTTTACTAAATGTTGAGCTAGAATATCTTCTTTAATTCGAGGCACATTCACCAACTGAGTTCTCGACAAAATCGTTGGTAACATGTGTTCTGTTGATTCACAAAGCAATATAAACAGCGATTTATCTGGCGGCTCTTCCAGTATTTTCAATAGTTTATTGGCGCAAAAGGCATTCATTTCCTCAGCCATCCAAATAATATAAACCTTGTATCCTCCTTCATAGGATTTTAGTGCTGTTTTACGAATAATCTCCTGGCTTTCCTCTGCGCTGATTATGGGTTTGCGCTCCCGGTCATCCATGCGCTGTGTCCACTCATATAAATCAAAATAGGCGCTTTCTTTCAGTTGTCTGCGCCAATCAGGTAAAAGTTTGGATGAAATCTTGGAAATGGATTGCACCACCGGAAAGAAAAAATGCAAATCGGGATGCTGAAGATCGCCCACTTTTTTGCACCCACTGCACTGCCCGCAACTATCTGTTTCTGAGCGGTTTTCACAAAACACATATTGAATAAATGCTAGTGCTAATGGAAGCGTTCCATAACCCATTTGTCCAGCAAACAATTGCGTTTGAGCAATTTTGTCTGCTTTAGCCACTTGAATTAAGTGCTGTTTTAAATCTTCTTGCCCAATTACATTCTTAAATAACATCGTTTAAAATTAGTTCAAATTTTAAAAACTACGAGAGAAAAGTGTAATTTCGAGCAAACAAAAGTCCAATGAATTTTATCGAACCCAATTTAGAGACCATTTTAACTCACCTAGAAAATATTGAGTCAACTACCCAACCACTTTGGGGATCCATGTCTGCACAACGCATGGTGGAACACCTTTCTGATTCATTGAAAATGGCAGTGGGACAAAATATTTTTCCGCTTGATATTCCGGAAGATCGCATTCCTAAAATGAAAGAATTTTTACTTTCTGACAAACCAATGGCAAAAAATATAGAGGTGCCATTTGCTAAAAAAGATGCGGTATTGCGTTGCACTGATTTGGAATTAGCCATAGATGAATTGGCGGAAAACTGGGTGGAGTTTGAAGAATATTTTTCTGAAAATGAGCACGAAACAACCCTTCATCCGTATTATGGCCCGCTAAATTATGACGAATGGAATCGCTTGCATGCCAAACATTTTACGCACCATTTGCAACAGTTCGGTTTGGTTGAAGAGCAAATTTAACTAACCGTAATCCTCTGAGGGTGGTGAATAAAACCTCAAAATAAAAAATTACCTTTGCAACTCAATTGTTGTATGGAAAACCAAAAAAATCTTCAGATTTACAATACCCTTTCAGGAAAGAAAGAAATTTTTGAACCCTTGCATGAGAACCATGTAGGAATGTACGTTTGTGGTCCGACTTTATACTCGGAGCCGCACATGGGAAACATGAGAACCTTCATTAATTTTGATCTCATTTATCGTTATCTCCTACACCTCGGTTTTAAGGTAAAATACGTAAGAAATATTACAGATGCTGGGCACATTACGAATAGTGCAGGAAATGAAGAGGATAGTATTGGTAAAGCAGCTCGGCTGGAACAATTGCAATCCTTAGAAATTGTGTACAAATACAATGTAAAGTTTCAAGAACTACAACGGATTTACAATTTATTGCCTCCAAGTCTTGAACCAACTGCAACAGGTCACATACAAGAGCAAATTGAAATTATAGAACAAATTCTGAAAAATGGATACGGCTATGTAGTGAATGGATCTGTTTATTTCGATACAAAAAGATACATGCAGGATTTCAACTATGGAATTTTGAGTGGTCGAAAAGTAGATGAACTAGAAAATGAAACGCGCACCTTGAATGCACAGGAAGAAAAGCGATTTTTTGCCGATTTTGCGCTTTGGAAAAAAGCAAATGCAGACGATATGCAAATCTGGCGTTCTCCTTGGGGAAACGGAAATCCAGGTTGGCATGTTGAATGTACAGCAATGAGCACGAAATACTTAGGTAAACATTTTGACATTCACGGTGGTGGCATGGACCTAAAATTTCCACATCACGAGGATGAAATCGCACAAAGCTGTGGATCGTTTGGTTGCAATCCCGCCAAATACTGGATGCATGCTAATATGTTGAATGTGAACGGTCAAAAAATGAGTAAGTCCTTTGGGAACTACTTTTTACCCAAAGAAATCATTGAAGGGACAACATCCCTTTTCAAGAAAGCATACCCCGCCAATGTTCTTCGTTACTTCATGATGCAAGCGCATTATAGAAGTACCCTAGATTTTACAGAAACCGCTCTTGATGCAGCAGAAAAAGGGTTTAGTCGACTAACTGACGGGTTAAATTTAATTGAAAAATTGACTGTTTCTGAAACTTCTTCGATAGATGTAAATTCAGTTGTAGTCAGTTTTTATACCGCTATGAATGATGATTTCAATGCGCCTATTTTAATTGCTTCCCTTTTTGATGCTGTAAGGCAAATAAACCTCATCAACGATGGAAATGCAACAATCTCGGTGTCTGATAAGGATTTGTTAGAAAGCGAAATGAAAAATTTTCTTTTCAATGTGTTAGGACTAGAAATTGCCACGACCAATAACAATTCAAAATTGAATCCCGTAATGGATTTGGTTTTAGACTTGCGTCAACAAGCACGCACCAACAAGGATTGGACAACTTCCGATAAAATTAGAGACGGGTTGGCTGCAGCAGGAATCGTTGTGAAAGATGGGAAGGAAGGAACGAGCTGGAATTGATTAAATCAAACATTTTTCGGTCGTCCCTTCAGCAGGTAGAAAGAATTAATCAACACAATGGCAGCATTGGTGATTATTATGGGGATTGATGGAAGCAAGGCCCCATATGCTATAAAAACAAGACAGCCTAGTGTGTTGACCAAGCGTAAATAGGTCATGTTTTTCATTAGGAAAGATACAAGCACCAACAGTGATGCTAAGTAACCAATGTACTCGGTGTAATTATTCATTTTTCAATTTTAAGGTTGGATTTTAATTCGTTTAAATGGGAAGATAAGCTTCCATTCAGGTATCTACCAGGTTGATGGCTTTTAAACCATGTAATTTGACGCTTTGCGTAATTCCTAGAGTGCTGCTTGATTAATTCTACTGACTTTTCACGCGTTGTTTTTCCTTCAAAAAAATCAAATAATTCGCGGTAACCGACGGTTTGCAAGGATTTCAAATCGCGTAAATGATAAACACTTCGAGCTTCTTCCTCTAATCCCGCCAGCATCATTAAATCCACCCGCGAATTAATGTTAGCATACAACTCCTCGCGGGGTAAATCAATGGTGAAATAATATATATTTTCATATCTGGGTTGTTTATTCCCCTTTCTTAATTCGGTCATAGTTTTACCCGACAAGCGCATGGCTTCAATAGCTCTAATTACTCGAAGTGGATTATTGGAGTCAACTTGGTTGAAATAACCTTCGTCTTTCATTTTTAATTCCTCTAACAATAAACCCAATCCATCTACTTCAACTTGTAGGGTTAATTCTCGTTGTAAATCAGAATCATGCGGGATATCATTTAGTCCTTCACACAAAGCTTGAATAAATAATCCTGATCCACCGACAATCAAAATATTTTTTTGATTCGCTAAATCAACCTGAATTACTTGGGCAGCAGAAGTTGCGAATTGTGAAGCAGAAACCTCGTCTTGTAAATTATGAGAATCAATAAAATAATGTTTCACTCCTTGCATTTCTTCAAGGCTTGGTTTGGCAGTCCCAACGGAAAGTTCCCGATAAAACTGCCGCGAATCTGCTGAAATTATCACCGCATTTATTTCCTGAGCAAGCGCTACAGCTAAAGCAGTTTTTCCACTGGCAGTTGGACCTTGAATAACAATGATTTGGGGCTGTTTCATTTATTCAATTGTTCTTTCCATTTCATGTATTGGGCGTAAACCGTATTGGCATAATCTGCTGCATGACCGCGGTAAGCACCACATTGGGCCGCTGCATCTCTGTAATATGCGGGTTTGG
The DNA here is from genome assembly GCA_945860455.1 of Lishizhenia tianjinensis. GTDB lineage: Bacteria > Bacteroidota > Bacteroidia > Flavobacteriales_D > Crocinitomicaceae > UBA952. The sequence goes on along the minus strand of CAMAQX010000019.1, from coordinate 6,547 downwards.
ATAAATTGCGCAACATCACCTCCACATTACCACTCCATATATATGGATTTAGTTCATTTTTTCCCGCCAATTTCATCGCGTCTTCTATATGACAATAACCAGCATTATAGGATGCCAAAGCAAATTTTATTTGATCTTCTCGTTTAGGAACTTTAGCATATTTCTGTAATAATTCTTTCATCATTTTCATTCCGCCCTCGATTTGATCCTCGGCGCTCGAATTAGGAAATACTTTATATTGTGGGCCTGATATTGGCATAAATTGCATCATCCCATATGCCCCGCCAAGACCAACAGCGTTTGGATTAAACCTACTTTCTTTGTGCGAAATTGCTGCCAGTAGCAACCAATCCTCTCCGTATTTTTTTGCACTTGCTTTAAAGTAGGAATCGTAGGGTGAAAGTACTCCTCCTGATGGTTCCGTCATGTCGTTTGACGGTTCGGGTTCAACTTTAAAAACTTCCGAGCCAAAATATCGGGAAACCAATTCTTTGTAGCGAACTGATTTGAGATAGCTTGTTAACCAATTATCCATGACTTTTTTCAATTTAGGACTGGTTTTACGTAAGCCGAATGCAATGGATTGAGTAAAAGAAATAGGGGTTGACACATCAATTTGTGGATTTTCTTTTGCTGATAATCGGGCAATATTTTCCTCCGCAATGGTCAACGGGATCAATCCAGTAGAAACAGAATTTATGTAGTCTTCTGTCACAGGGTCGCCAGGTAATTCTTTGCAATAGATGGTGTCTCCAATTTCTTCTTGAAGATTCACTAATCTTTTGTAATAGGCAGATTGTCGCCGCACAAAAAGGGTCCGATTTCTTAAAAGTGTTGGGTCAGTAATTAATTGTTTCTGAATTTCTTCCGGGGTCATGTTTTCCCACCCATTTGGTTTTTGTTGTACTAAAACTTGTCGTGTTTTAAGATAAGGAATAGAAAATGTATGAATGCGTTGCCGATCTCGAGTTATGGTATAATTACAGGCGATGATGTCTCCTTCGCCATTTTGTAGAGAGGAATGGAATTTTCGCGCATCAGAAATAACTTTTACTTGCAATTTCAGTCCAATATGCTTAGCAAAATCCGCCAAAACCTCATATTCAAACCCCATTTCCTTTTCGCGATAAATGAAATAGGATGTTGAGCTGTTTTCAGTCAGCATTGTTAATACGCCCTTTTTTTTAAGTTGGTTTAGGTCAATTGGCACGCCTTTTTTTATTGCCACAGGACGGTCTGAACATGCTAATAACATCAGCATGAAAAAAAGACTCACGAAACGACCTTTTTTAAGCATATTCAAAATCAAAATTCATTTACGTCAAAAAATAAAATAAGTTCTGAAAAACTTTTGTTTAGTTTTGTCTATCAATTCCTTCCTTATGAAAAACATTTTTTTTTACCTTGTCATTTTCCTTTCCTTTTCCTCGATTGCGCAGGGCCCAACAGTTACTTGGAAAATCAGTGAGGATACAATTTATCTACTAAAGCCCTATTTTAATGATGAATTCGAGGTGGATAAATTGAACAAAGACAAATGGTTAGACATTTACCAATGGGGCGGATTAGATTTTAAGACGCGCATGTTCTCGGCTCCTGAAATGACTTATGTTTCAAATGGAATATTAACATTAGGTGCAGATACAACTTCAAAATGGTATTCCTTTCCAGATTGGATATTAGATTCCAATGAGATTAAAAAAAATAAAGTGGAAATCAAGGATAATAAAATGCAATTGAATTACCTTACATCAGTGATTTTTAGCAAAGAGAAATTCAAGTATGGTTATTTTGAATGCAAAGCTAAAGCGCCTTCTGGACAAGGATTGTGGCCAGCTTTCTGGTTGTTTGGTGGCGAGCCAAATGAAGAAATTGACTTTATGGAAATGAAAGGAGAAAGACACAAGGAAGTCCATGTGGATATTCACTGTCCAAACAGTTGCGATGATATAAAAATGAAAGGTCTTCCCATTAAAAAAAGTTGGGGGGCGTGGCTTAAATTCAATAAAAAACTAGTCGACGAATGGGTGATTTATTCCGGATTATGGGAGCCTGGTCGTGTTACATTTTATGTAAATGGTGATGCGGTTGCTGAATATTTAGGAGATTTTAAAACCTCCATGCATTTAATTACCAACCTTTCCTTTGGTATTGACAATGGCCCATTTAAGCCGGGAATCAATAAAAAAACAGTCCTTCCAAATTCATTTGAGGTCGATTATATACGTGTTTGGAAAAACACCACAGACAGTCTTTCACTTAAAATTAAACCAAATGTTTATTTTGGTACAGATGAAATTAGGGTTTTTAATCCCATCAAAAAAACGGAGGTAAAAAACCGAAAAAGTCACATGTTCCAGCGAAAAAGCTTGAAAAAAGAGGCGGGTTTTGTTACCGTTATGCCAACCAGTAATAAATCCATTCAAGTGACAAAAAATGGAAATCGATTAGGTGATGTGTCAATAGAGATTTTAGATTTAAGAGGTTTGGTAATGATTTCAAAAACAATCAAAACAGACGCCGAAATAATAGACTTTAGCTCGCTCAAACGGGGAAATTATGTTATTCAAATAAAACACAATAATCAACTCAATAAAGCGCCTTTTGTTTACTAACTTCAGTTAGATTATTAACTTAGTTCTATAAAATTTTGAAGGAGGCGCTTACCATTTTCCGTTAAAATCGATTCTGGGTGAAACTGTACTCCATAAAGTTTATTTTCAGGTATTTCGATAGACATAACCACGTTATTCTCATCCAAAGAGGTAACGAATTTTTGATGCTCATTATCCAATTTCACTTCCCAACTATGGTAGAGCCCAACTGAAAAATGGGAGGGGATTTCACGGAACAATAAACTATGATTGTTAACAATCAATTCAACTGGTTTACCATGTAAAATAGTTTTCTTTTGGGTTAATTTACCTCCCAATAGTTGCCCAATTCCTTGCATGCCGAGGCAAACTCCTAAAATCGGAATTTCACCTGTAAACCGATTTAAAATGGGATGCATGGAAAGAGTTTCCTCTGGCAAACCAGGCCCTGGGGAAAGAACAATTTTGTCGTATTGAGCAATGCTTTCTAGATCCACTAAATCATCTCTTACAACATCAATTTTCTGACACATTGGCTCCAAGTAATGAGCCAAATTATAGGTAAATGAATCATAAAAATCAACGAGTAATATCTTCACAGTTAATAGGAAATGTGTTACTTTGCATAAAAGTACAGCAATTAATTGTTGCAAATAACGTTAACGACGATAGAATGAAAAAAATCATACAAATACCAGGTGCTCCGGCGCCAATTGGACCATATAGTCAAGCGGTTTTAATAAAAGAAACTTTATATGTGAGTGGTCAAATTCCATTAAATCCTATGAATGGAGAATTGGTTGTTGATACTATTGAAAATGCAACACACCGTGTTTTAACGAATATTAAATCGCTCGTAGAGGAGGCTGGATTATCAATGAATCAGATCGTGAAATGTAGTATTTTTTTAAAAAATATGGATGATTTTTCCGCCGTAAATGGGATTTATGCTTCTTATTTTTCAGAAAATCCACCGGCTCGCGAAACGGTTCAAGTATCAAAATTACCCCTTGACGTACCCATTGAGATTTCTTGCATTGCCGTTGCCAACTAGTGAAAGACACCTATAAACATACGCTTTCCATTATCATTGTAAATTACAATGTTGAGTTTTTCTTGGAACAATGTCTAAATTCAGTTTTTAAAGCATTGAATGGGATTCAAGCAGAAGTATTTGTGGTTGATAATAATTCCTTGGATAATTCCATTGAAATGGTTCAGGAGAAATTTCCGCTCGTAAAGTGCATCGCCAATAAAATAAATGCCGGATTTTCAAAAGCAAACAATCAGGCAATCGCTCTATCGGATTCAAAATACGTACTTCTATTAAATCCGGACACAGTTGTAGAAGAGGCAACTTTCTCAAAAGTAATTGCGTTTATGGAAAATCATCTAGGAGCGGGCGGTTTGGGGGTTCGAATGGTTGACGGAAAAGGAAGGTTTTTGCCTGAATCGAAGCGAGGTCTACCAACACCACCAGTTGCTTTTTATAAAATCTTTGGTTTATCGCGAATCTTTAAAAAATCGCCTAAATTCAATCAATACCACTTAGGCTATTTGGATGAGTTTAAAAATCATGAAATTTCCATTTTAAGTGGTGCTTTTATGTTAATGAGGGCCCAAGCCCTTGAGCAAGTTGGTCTGCTCGACGAAACATTTTTTATGTATGGAGAAGATATTGATCTTTCCTATCGCATTCAGCTTGGTGGTTGGAAAAACTATTATTGTTCTGATACCACTATTATACATTACAAGGGTGAAAGCACGAAAAAAAGTTCGGTAAACTATGTATTTGTTTTTTACCATGCAATGGTCATTTTTGCCGAAAAACATTTTTCTAAAACAAATGCAAAATCCTTTTCATTTTTAATCAATTTAGCCATTTATTTTCGTGCCGGGATGTCCATTTTTAAGCGGATAGTTAGCTCTGTTTTTCTTCCTTTAGTTGATTTTTCAGCTATATTATTAGGGCTTTTTTTACTGACCCACCAATGGAAAATGGTAGATGTTCATTTCCCGAAAGAGATTATCTGGACTTCTCTTCCCTTATATACTTTGAGCTGGCTCTTTTTCTCTTGGATTTTTGGGCTTTATGACAAAGACAGGAAAATCCTTGGCACAGCAAAATCTATACTTTTTGGCACCCTCGTAATTTTAGTGATTTACGCGCTTTTGCCCAAAGACTGGCAGTTTTCACGTTTATATATTTTGATAGGCGCGTGTTGGACTTTTGTTTATCTTTTTATTTCAAGAATATTTATTTCCTTGGCTCGCTTTGGTAAATTGGGATTGATAAAAAGAGATAAAACGTTTGCCATAATCGGAGATCATACTGAATTTGAGCGCGTAAAAGAAATTTTGAACCTAAGTGGTTTTGACAAAGTAAAAGTTCATCGCATAAGTCCTACCCAAACACGTGAAGAAAACACCATTGGCACGTTGGATCAATTAGACCAAATTGCTCATATCGTAAAAATTGATGAGTTTATTTTTTGCGCTAAAAATACTGCGGCAAATAAAATAATTTATTGGATGTCACAACTTAATTCCGACAAATTTGAATTCAAAATTGCTCAGCCAGACACCACTTTTCTGATTGGTAGTAACTCCATCGAAAGTGCCGGTGATTTATATGTCTTGAATTTATACGCCATATCCAAATCTGAAAGCAAACGACTGAAACGAATTGTAGATGTACTGTTTTCTTGTGTTTTATTGCTTCTAAGCCCATTCTTAGTGTGGTTTTACACCCATAAGTCGAAGTTTATTCGGAATTTAATGGCCGTTTTACTTTCAAAAAAATCTTTCGTTGGTTATCAATTAGAGCAAGCTGATGAGGTAGCTAATTATGTATTGCCAAACTTAAAAAAGGGAGTTCTACCTGTCCAAAATTGGATGGTTAGTCATAAATCGTTTCCATCTGATAAACTCAATGTTTTATATGCGAGAGATTATTCCCCGTTAATCGACCTTCAAATTATTTTTAAAAATGTATTTAAATTAGATTTATAGCACAATTTATTACTTGTTTTCTTTTCCTTACTCACTTTAATTTATTACATTTGACGCCGTGAATACTAAAGTAGATAAAGCAATATGGCAGAGATTGAAATACGGCTCCCAAAAATGGGAGAAAGCGTAACCGAAGCAACAATAACAAATTGGATAAAAAACATTGGTGATGCTGTTGCAATGGATGAAGCATTGGTTGAAGTTGCTACTGATAAAGTAGACAATGAATTACCCTCTGAAGCAGCCGGAATATTAGTGAAACGATTCTTTGAAAAAAATCAAGTAGCTCAAGTTGGAGATGTTATCGCCATCATTTCTACGGAAGGTGGATCAACCGCATCAGTAGATGCAACGCAAAAAACAGAAGTACAGGTAGAAATACCTGCGGTTGTTCCAGCACAAACAAATGGAACTGAAAATAGTGGATCTGTCGATTCAGATAAATTTTACTCTCCTCTGGTTAAAAGCATTGCAGCAAAAGAAAATATTGGTTTAGCAGAACTCGATGCATTAACCGGAACAGGAAAAGATGGTCGGGTAACTAAAAACGATATGATTTCTTATCTGGCGGTTCGTGGAATTATAGCCATTGAAACACCCAAACCAGTTGTAGCTGCTGCGCCCGTTGTTAATGCCCCTGTAGCTAATACAGGTTCTGGTTTCTTGTCAAACATTAAGGAACCGATTGTCATAGCTAATCCGGGGGATGAAATTATTGAAATGGATCGCATGCGCAAGCTGATTGCTGATCATATGATTATGTCCGTGCATGTTTCTCCTCACGTTACTTCTTATGTAGAAGCAGATGTTACTAATATCGTCAACTGGAGAAACAAAGTAAAAGAATCCTTCAAAAAACGAGAGGGTCAAAATTTAACGTTTACTCCAATTTTTATTGAAGCAATTGTAAAAGCAATTAAAGACTTCCCAATGATAAATGT
>CAMAQX010000018.1 GCA_945860455.1 Lishizhenia tianjinensis | reverse complement strand
TTTCCTGGAAGATAAAACGTTAGACACTGAAATTACCAAGTATAAAGAATATCAACTTGCCCAAAAGGAGTATAATCAATTTGGAGTTGGTAAACCCACCAAGAAACAAAGGAGGACAATTACCTTATTCAAAAATGTAACAGATTCTGATTAATTTATTTATAGTTCTTTTAAACACATCCCTATGAAGCAGTATTTATATCTATTATTGTCTCTTTTCAACTTTCAACTACTTGCTCAAAATACCTATTGGCAACAGCAAGTAGATTATTCTATTCAGGCAAATGTTGACGACAAAAACAGTCAATTAATAGGTAATCAGTCAATTACTTATTTTAATAATTCACAAGACACACTGAAAGAAATTTATTTTCATTTGTATTGGAATGCTTTTAGAAAAGGAAGCCATGCATTTGAGAGACAAGCCAACCTAAGCAACGCTGAATTAATAGAATATAAACAGGAAGACTTGGGTGAAATCTCAGTTCAATCATTAACGATTGATAAAGAAGTGCATGTCATGAATGTGTTCGAATCAATAGGACAAATTAAATTAAAGAAATGGCTACTGCCTGGGAAATCGGTAGTGATTGCAATGCGTTTTGTTTCAAAAATACCTGCTTGCATAAACCGTGCGGGTAAAAACAATGTAGCAGGAACAGATTTTACTTTCACTCAATGGTATCCAAAAATTTGTAGATATGATGATATGGGGTGGCATACAGACCCTTATTTTGGGAGAGAGTTTGCGGGAACATTCGGAAAGTATTCAGTCCAGATTTTATGTGATTCCTCGTATATTGTTGCAGGAACTGGGGTTTTGAAGGATAAGGATTATTTGGAACATGGATGGAAAGAGAAATCAATTCAATCGAGAAATAAGAATTTGATAGAATGGAATTTTAAGGCTGAAAATATTCACGATTTTGCGTTTGCATTAGATAAAGAATGGCAGCACGAGGAATTGGTTATTGATGGCATTAGCTTCCATTATTTTTATAACATTCAATACAAAGAAGCCTGGAAATCCCTTATACAAAATTGGCCAAAAGCATATGAAATTTGTAAACGGGAATTTGGCAAATACCCTTATGCTCAGTTTTCCTTTATACAAGCAGGTGAGGGATACATGGAATATCCCATGTGTACCATGTTAGAAGCAGGTCGCAGTGATTTTTTTAACACGGCATGTCACGAGTTTATGCATAATTACTTTTATGGAATGTTTGGAACGGATGAAAACCTATACCATTGGATGGATGAAGGGTTGACCTCCTACGCAGAGGAACGAATTAGTAACGTAAATGAATTACCAATAAATCCTGCAAAAGGTGCAATTTCAAATTATTCTTGGTTAACAGATATGTATATCGAGGAGCCTATTTCAACCGCAGCAAACCATTTTGATGGGGATTATCCCTACTATAATGCAGCCTATTACAAGGGCCAACTTTTTCCTGAATTAATTAGGTATATGATTGGGGATTCGACTATGCGAGCAGGTTTTAAGAGGTATTATTCCAAGTGGAAATTCAAACACCCGGACCCAACTGATTTTGTTAAAACATTCGAGGACGTTTCCCAATTAGAATTAACGTGGTTCCAGAATTATTGGCTTAATACTACTAAAAAAATAGATTTATCCATCGATTCTGTGTACAAAACGGCAGACGGGGTTACTATCATTTTTAAAAACAAAGGAATTCCAATGCCTCTTGAATTTAGTGTTCAATTGAAAAATGGAGATAAAAAATATTTTTATGTGCCATTGGATCTTACCAATAATTTAAAAACAGATTTTTTACGCCCAACAAATACCCTTGCTAAATGGTCATGCGCCAGCACTAAATATACTGTTTTTTTAACCATCAAATGGAAGGAAATAGATTCAATAACAATAGATCCTGATGGGTTCTTACCAGATGTAAATTTGGAAGATAATCGATTTCAAAAAGAATAAGACTTAATTTATCTTGTAAAATTTCAATCGAGCAACGGTTTTTTCAAGATCAATTTCTAGGTAATAAATTCCGCTCGTCAGTTCTGCTGTTGATAATGAATGGCTAAAAGGTAATTTTTTTATCAATTTTCCGTTAACATCAAAAACCTTGATTTCTTTTCCTGTGATTCCGTTGATTGTGATAACGTCTTTCGCTGGGTTTGGAAAAACTGAAAAAGTGTTTGCTGTTTGGTTATTTAGACCTAGTATCCCAACGTACACAGAATCCGAATCTAAACATCCATTAGCGTCTGTAATAGTTGCTGTGTACCATCCTTCGTTCAAATAAACAGCTAAGCTATCAGATTGACTATTTGGATCATTCCATAAAATAGAATATGGGGCAATACCACCTTGTATTATTATACTTGCCGTTCCATCAAATCCGTCAATTTCTGGTGTTGAATTCATTATTAACGTAATCGCATTAGGTTGAGTAATGAAAAGGTTAGATGAGGTTGAATAACACTGTGCGCTATCGGAAACTGAAACGGTGTAAGAACCAGCAAATAAACCAACCACTGATGAGCTAGATTGTGTCCCATTGATCCAAAACGAATAGTTTTCATATCCTCCAGTTGCTTGCATATTAATAGTTCCATTTGCACCTTCAAAGCAACTTACATTTTCACTTGAATAAGAAAGAATAACTTCACTTGGTTCATTGATTTCAAAATTTAATGTATCAACACATCCTCTGGCGTCAGATACAGAAACCGTATAGTTACCAGCAGGTAAATTATTGTTTAGCGCTGTGGTATCACTTGTTGACCACAGATAATGAGTAGGTTCAAATGTTCCTGATGGGGTTAATTCAATACTCCCCGTTGAGTCACCAAAACAGGTATTATTAAAAATGGTTGTATCAATAATAATTGGCGAAGGTTCGGGAACTAATACAGAATCTACAACAACACAGCCACTTGGATGATGAATAGTTACTTCATGCCAACCACTTGTGAGCGAATTATTTGGTTTTGTTGTAATGCCATTGTCCCATAAAAAGGTGCAGCCACTAAACTGACAAGGACAGCCGGATGAACCGACCGTAGCCAATCCATTTGAACCGCTTGGACATACTGGAGCCACTATTCCACCGAAGCTAATTACATAAGGGTCGTTTAGGGTGAGCGTACGTTCTTCATAACAACCAAGCGCATCTGTAATTCTCACCCAGTAAGCTCCTTGTGTTAGATTTAATAAAATGCTATCGGCACTTCCATTATCCCATAAATACGTGTAGGGGCCATGTCCACTCACCAAAATTGGGTCGATAGAGCCATTTGCAAAACCATTGCAAGATGGTTGAACAATATTACCACCAGCGATTACACTTCCAACACCGCAATCAACAGCGTTGTACGTATACTCACCATCATTTATAGTACCTAAATAACTTCCCCAAGCAATTCCACTATTTGGGGTTGTAACTGATAATTCTTCTCTATTAACATAAATACCTTTCCATGCAATTGGATTTAAGCTGTCTTTTTTTACAACATAAACAAGGTCTAACTGATTATCATTGTCTAAATCAGTAATCAAGGGAGTTGAACCTAGATTAACCCCCCCCTTTGTGGTTCCAATTTGTGTAATTGCATTGGTAGTAAAATCAATTTTTTGTAATCGATGTTTAAATGAGCCATTTTCTGAATAAGTTACTGAAATCAATCCTTCATCTCGTCCGTCGTTATTAAAATCTAGTGCATTCGCCGATGCATAGTTAAGGGTTCCAATACTATCTTTAAATGATAATTGTCCAGTTCTACCATCAAGCATCACTTGGTAAAAATCGGAGTAAGAGGGTGAAATACCTTTGAATAAAATCGCGAGAACATCAGGAATATTATCTCCTCCAACAAAATTCCCTAAAACTGGTTCTGCACTTGATTCTGTGGATGGTAGCTGAAATTGCCAAGTCATTCCTAAAGTTGAACCTTTTATTTTTGTAATTTTTCCATTAAATCCTTGAATGATAATATCAAAACCGAGCGTTCCATTTTCAGCTAATGCCGCTGGAGCAATAAATCCTTTATTCGGATCGCTATCCAATTGAACAGAGTTAGCCAAGCTATTAAATTGAATCAAGTCATTCAGGGGGCACGCCCAAAAAGATCCACCCAAATTTTCGCCGCCTGTTCCGTACAATACCCAAGGAGTTCCATTTCCTTGAATATCCGCTACTAACGGTGAGCAATATGTTTCAGCGCTATCTGGCACAACTGCTTTTGCTATTAACGATCCAGTAAGTGAATTAATTACCATAACATGACCAGGAGGACGATCTGTTTCCCAGTCAGGTGCTGCGTGATCTCCCCCATTCGCTACCAAAACATCTTTAAATCCATCATTATTTACATCCGTAATAAATTGAGGATTGTAAAAATTATATAGCCCACTATCAGCAGGATTAATTCCATAGGGAAAATAGTCCCAAAGTAATTGACCATTTGCGCCATTAATTGCGAGTAATTGTGCTTGTCTTCCTGTGATAAAAACATCTTTTATTCCATCATTAGTAATGTCTTGAAAAATTGCGCTGCCAAAGACTTCATTCCGAGAGGCTCTGTTCCAAAGAATTGAACCATCTGCCCCATTAAACGCCATAATTCCGTGATTACTAGCAACACCATCCGTTCCACCACCAATTATAATATCTAGTATACCATCATTATTTAAATCACAAGCCCTTGGTGAAGACAAGGTTGGTATTGAATCTACAAATGCTTGCCAAGAATTTAATTGTCCTGAAACGGAAAGTGACCATCCAATAAAAAGAATAAAAAACAAATATTGTCTCATGGTGAATTTTTTTATAAAGATAGGAGGAAAGTCACTATTTACAAAACATAGTTTTGGGCCTCCGCTTGTTTTTTAATTCGGACAAGATTTCCGTAGTAAAGTTGTTTGCCAGTGGTTGTATTCATCCACAACTCATTCAAACTAATTTGATTTTCTTTAAAATAAAGCGGTAATAAATCTCTTAAGAATTCAAAATCAACAGTTTGAGTATAGGTATTCATGATCATAATTCCATCTTCTGCTAAAAGATTAGCACTTGTTGAAACTAATGTGTCAATTTGGTCTTCCAGTTTCCATTTTTCACCTTTGGTACCAATCCCCCAAGCAGGAGGATCCATTACAATTGCCCGATAGTTATTTCCACGTTTTTCCTCGCGAGCAATAAACTTCATGGCATCTTCAAGAACCCATCTTATGTCCTTTAGACTGCTGTTCTCCATGTTTTCTTTTGCCCAAGAAATTAAGTTTTTTACGGAATCAACATGAACAACATCTGCGCGTAATTTTTTGGCAATAATTGATGCTGCTCCAGTATAGGCAAATAAATTAAGAAATTTATCGCCGGGTTCTAATTCATTTAATAGGAAATCCCAATTGGTTCGTTGTTCTGGAAACAATCCTACATGTTTGAATTGGGTAAGTTCTAGTTTGATTTTCACTTTTTTAAATTCAATCATCCAGTTTCTTGGAGCTTCTTGAATAGATTTCCAATTTCCCGTTTGTCCTTTCCCTTGAATGAATTCCCAATGAGCTATTTTTTTCCATTCTACAAAAGATAATTCTGTCTTGAAGTAAGCTTGTAATTCTGGGCGAATTGTGACTATTTTTCCCCACCGCTCGAGTTTTTTACCCCCGCCAGCATCTATAAGTTCATAATCTTCCCAGCCTATTGTAAAAATCTTTGGATTTGCGTTCATTAGGGATTTTTCATTTTTAAAACCGTCTCCACACCCAACCTAGATGACAAAAATAATCATACAAAATCTATGCTCGGGAACGATAACCGTCTTCTGTTTTGAGATTTATGAAAACAATTGTAATTATAGGAATCATTATCTCATTTTGGGTGTTTTTCTTCTGCCGCCCATCATTTGAGCCATGCGCATTTGATTTTTCGAAGGGGTTTGTTGAAGTTGTTGTTGCATCATTTTAATTTGGTCACGCATTATGCCATCTTTATCCATTTTTTTAGCTTCTCCCAATAATGTAACGGCTTCGTTTTTTCTTCCTGTTTGAGCACATATTCCAGCCAAATGCATTCGAGCAACGGCATTATCTTGTGCTGTTCTTAACCCTAAGGCAAGTGCTTTTCTAAGAATTTGTTCACTTTTTACAAAACCAAATTCTTGACTATTCATTACGGCTTGCAGGTACAACACATAAGCGTGTTGTTTTTTAGGGAGAAACTGCGGATGAGTGATTTTGTTTATATGAATTTTAGCCTTATCCGTATTTCCGAGTCTCATTTGATTTAACGCTAAAATCATTCGTTCATTCCTAAAAAAAGAAAGGATAATTAATGCGGTCACAAAAAAGAAAACAATACCCCACCCCCAATTACCGGAAACGAATAACCAAGTATTAAAAGAAAGTGCGGTAAGAGCAATAAAGCAGCGAATAATAAAAGAAATCATAATTTAATCAATTGTGGCAATACATTTTAATTCAATAGCAATCGGTGTAGGTAAAGAGTTTATTTCCACCGTCGTTCTACAAGGCAAATTATCTTTGAAATATTCCGCGTAAATTTTGTTATACACCTGAAAGTCACGCTTCATATTTACTAAAAAAACAGTTACATCTACTAAGTTTTTCCAACTTGATCCTGATTCTTCTAAAATAATTCGAACGTTATCAAAAACACTTCGGCATTGTGCTTCAAAATCAAATTCAAGGAAGTTACCGTTGTGGTCTAATTTTAAACCAGGAACAGATGAATCTGTTGCATTTGATCCAGCAACACGAGGGCCAACTCCAGATAAAAAAAGTAAATTACCTACTTTTCGAGCGTGCGGGTATAAACCAACTGGTTTTGGTGCTTTTGAAGTAGAAATTTTATCGGATGAACTCATTGGTTGAAAATTGAGTTGCAAATATAAAGAAGTAAAGCCGGATTAAAAAGAATGTAGGAATTATTTGGAACAAACTGGTGTTATCTCAATAAATTGACGAAGCCTGAAATTTTTATTTTATCATCAGTCGCTTTAGGCTTGAAATTAATAACCCAGGTATATATACCAGCCTGCGCCCCAAGACCCTTTTCACCATAAGTTCCGTCCCACCCTTTGGTAGCATCAAAGGATTCCCAAATAATTTCCCCCCATCGATTAAAGATTGACATCTCAAAATTTTCAGGTGCAAATCCAGAGGTAAAAACGGGAGTAAATAATTGATTATGCTCATCTGCATCCGGAGTAAAAGAATTTGGAACATAATAAATTAATTGCTCCTCGTAACCAATAGGCATTGTAGTAGTATCAGAACATCCAGCAGGAGAAGTTGCTATCAATGTAGCGGTAAATCCAGTCTGTAAACTTGTGCTATAAGTATGTGCCGGCTCAATTTCGGTTGAGTTTTGACCGTCTCCAAAATCCCAATAGTAAGTATCTGCACCTTCAGATACATTGTAAAATCCAACAGAAGAATTTGCTGGACCAATCGAGCCTGGGTTTACATAAAACGCGGCAATTGCTTCTTCAATACAAACCACATCATCAAAAACAACTGTTGTATCACACCCTTGAGCATCAGTTTGCGTAAGACTAATGTCGTAACAACCAACCTGATCAAAAACAGTTTGTTGCGGCGTACAGCCATTACTAGTTGCGCCATTTCCAAATGACCAAATACAATTTTGTGCTTGAGGATCGTTGTTGGTAAATATAACTTGACTCGGCACGCACCCAGAGGTTATGCTTGGACTTATTGATGGATTTTGTGCATACAACACTGTTACCATTACATCATCTGAATTAATACAGCCATTAATATCAGTGCCGGTAACAGTATATGTGCCATTCGTGCTTGGGTTAAATGGAGTTGAATTTTGAATTCCACCACTCCATTGATACGTGGTTGTTCCTGATCCAGATAAAGTGATTGAATTTCCTAAACAAGTGCTAATATCATTGCCAGCAATAACAAGGGGTAATGGATTAATCAAAATATTTGTTGTTGATGTACATACATGGCCTGCAGCATCCGTTGCAGTTACTACAATTGGAAATGTACCAGCCGTAGTAGCAGGAATGTTTGTGAGGTTCTGTCCTGTTCCAATACTTGTCCCGGCCAAAGTCCAATCATAGGTTCCATTGGTAACAGAAGTTGCATTCAAATTAAAAGTAGATCCAATACAAACAGGGCCATTGTTACTAGCACTCACCGTACACCCACACAAAGGATCTGTAGAAGGTAATACAATTACTGTTGCCGTCGCTGTACCCACTCCCGTTGCCCCGTTTGGGGCTGGAGCAGAAACAGTTACAGTGTACGTAGTTGTAGCTGTTGGTGATACAGTTATAGTGGGAGTAGTTGCACCATTTGACCAAGTAAATGTTGTGGCACCTGGACTATTTGCAGTTAATGTTGCTGTTTGGCCAGGGCAAATAGTTACGTTATTCACAGTTACGGGCTGAACGGCCGTACAAGAAACGTTAGCCGTGCCAAAAAAATTCAAAGGTAAAATGGTAGATTGCGAGCTATAATTAGATAGACAAATCAAAAATTGTTGCCCAGCAGTCACCGTTAATTCGGGCTCAAAATTATTTGGGGCACCTCCTGGAGGTGGTGGGGTTGAAACACCTGTAAAAGATTCACACGCACCGTTCCAATTGCATCGCACGGGAGCAAGTTGATTACTAATGATTTGATTACACGAATTAGTGGTGTATGGCCACATGATCCAGTCTAAGCAACCAAATCCGCCATCTGCACCAAAAGAAAATTCCAAAGTACCAGTACTTGCAACATTAACTACCATCCAAGTTGGATTTAATTCGCCCGAAAGCAAGCAACCTAAGTTTCCAGATGCTGGATTTATTGAAGGGTTTGAAATTGGGCTGTTCGCTAATTCTTGTATGGCACCGGATCCGTTCGGGTCAATTTGAAATGTAGCGTTTTGGCAAATATTTACAGCGTTTGAACAATCAGCTGCTGTAGTTACTTGAGACTCGCTATATAAGGCAAGAATATAAAAAACAAAAATCAGTAGAATTTGTTTCATGATAGTTTAGTTGGACAAAAACTGCCCAAAGACGAGACGCTTAAAAAAGGTATAAGTTGCTTTTACTTTAATTGATTTGAATCTTTGGAAGCTTTGTCATTGAATTTTCTTTGTGTATTCATCCAAAAAAAGAATCCAAAGAACCCAAGAACTATTGCAGAATAATTAAAAATATTTCCAACTGATTCAAAAAACACAAAGGAATCCTGAAGTAAACCACCAATTTTGTAAATGATATCTGTTGAGCTCATAAATGAATGTTTTTACAAAGAAACTATTTTTTTTTAATATCTACTAATGAAGAATCAAAATTCACCCAATAACTGTAATGTTTCCTTAGCCGCTTCTTGTTCTGCAATTTTTTTTGATCCACCCTTTCCTCTCCCGTATTTAATGTTGTTGATATTCGTTTCTATTTCATATTCCCACGACCCACCTTGATTTATTTCAGTAAGTACAATAAATTCGAGATTCAATTTTTTCTTTTGGCACCAAATAAAAAGTTTCGACTTAAAATCAATTTCTTCTTCTAATAACCGAGTGAGATTGACATATTTTTGAAAGACAAAATTTTCTACAGAATTTTGCACGGAATTATAACCACCATCTAAATAAATGGCTCCTAATATTGCCTCAAAGGCATTTCCTTCCAATGATGATAAGTTGATAGAGCGGGCTTGATTGTAACGTAAGATTTCTCGAATACCCATTGTTTCACCGATTTCAGATAGTGTCTTTCGATTTACAATTTTAGATTTTACCCGTGTTAAATATCCCTCGTCTTCATCCTTGAACCGCTTGAAAAGAAAATCTGCCACAAATGCATCTAACATCGCGTCTCCTAGAAATTCTAAGCGTTCGTTTGTGATGGATGGATCTGAACTAACGAATGATTTATGGGTAATAGCCTTAATAAAATAGGTTAATTCTTTTGGTCTGTATCCAAATCTCTGAATAATAAACTTAATTAATTTAAGTTCTTCTTCTGTTTTTTTTTTTGTAAAAAGAGTAATTAATAAAGCCAATTTTAGGACTGATATTTTTTTACAATAACACTTGTATTGTGTCCGCCAAATCCAAAAGTGTTTGAAAGGGCGATATTTACAACTCTTTTTTGTGCTAGATTAAATGTTAGATTTAATTTATTGTCCAGCTCGGGATCGTCAGTGAAATGGTTAATTGTTGGTGGAACTATATCATTTTGAACAGCTAACACACAAGCAATGGCTTCAATCGCTCCTGCCGCACCCAACAAATGCCCAGTCATTGATTTTGTTGAACTAATATTTAACTTGTAGGCGTGATCACCAAAGACGGCTTGAATTGCTTTTATTTCAGCCGCGTCTCCTAATGGTGTAGAAGTTCCATGAACGTTGATGTAATCAATTTCCGTTGCATCAATTTCCGCATCTTCCAAAGCCGTCAGCATAGTGTTTCGTGCTCCAATTCCTTCTGGATGTGGTGCCGTCATATGGTAGGCGTCTCCTGACATCCCACCACCTATTACTTCAGCATAAATTATCGCTCCTCTTTTGATTGCGTGCGTATATTCCTCAAGAATAAGTGCGCCCCCACCTTCACCAAGTACAAACCCATCTCTATCCAGATCAAAAGGACGAGAAGCGTTTTCAGGAGAGTCATTTCGAGTGGACAATGCTTTCAATGCATTAAATCCCCCCATTCCCATTTCATTAACAGCTGCTTCAGACCCACCAGTTACAATTGCATCTGCTTTTCCCAATCGAATGAGGTTGAAACTATCAATAATTGCATTGGTTGAAGAGGCGCAGGCAGAAACGGTAACATAATTTGGTCCGCGGAATCCATATTTAATCGAAATATGACCCGCCGCAATATCAGCAATCATTTTCGGGATAAAGAAAGGATTAAAACGGGGCGTACCATCACCTGCAAAAAATTCTTTTGCCTCCTCTTGAAACGTTTTTAATCCACCAATTCCTGAGCCCCAAATTACCCCAATTCGGTCGAAATTCACATTTGAATAGCCTAACAAACCAGAGTTTTCAACAGCTTGAGTTGCTGTTACTATGGCATATTGGGAGAACTGATCAAGTTTTCGCGCTTCTTTTCTATCAAGAAAATCTTCAACATTGAAGTTTTTTACTTCGCAGGCAAATTGTGTTTTAAACTTAGAAGCGTCGAAATGGGTTATCGGTGCCGCACCACTTTTACCAGCCAATAAAGCACTCCAATATTCAGAAACAGTGTTTCCAATGGGAGTTAGCGCACCAAGACCAGTAACCACAACTCGTTTTAATTCCATACTTATTTAAATAATGAAAATCAGTTCAGAATAATCAATTAAATTATTAAGCGTTTTGTTCAATGTATGAAACAGCATCTCCAACCGTTTGAATAGTTTCCGCTTGATCATCAGGAATGGCAATATTGAATTCTTTTTCAAATTCCATGATTAATTCCACAGTATCCAATGAATCTGCTCCTAGGTCATTTGTAAAGCTAGCTCCATCTGTTACTTCTGTTTCTTCAACACTTAATTTATCTACGATAATAGAAATAACTTTTGATCTGATATCTGACATTTTTTATTTTTTAATTGGTTAACAAGGTGCAAAGAAAAAAACAATCACTCAAAAATCAAAATTATTCACCACTTAATTTGATAATAAAACGAATCGGGCTAATTAAAACTCTGTCAAAATCAGTTAAATGCGATTTTTTCATCACTTTTGAACTACTTGTTTTACTTTTGTGAATGAATATGGATGAAAAAATAGCTGTTTTTATTTCAGGAAAGGGTTCAAATGCAAGAAAGCTCCAAGAATTTTTTGCCTCGGATGAATTTATACGGGTTGTTTTGGTTCTCTCTGAAAAAGAAAATCCAGTATTGGAGAGTTGGTGTCGCGAAAAATCAGTTTCATTTTTAGTCATTGATCCAGGAAAGGCTTCAAATCATGAATATCTTCATACTATTTGTTTAAAAAACGACATTCAATGGATTATACTTGCGGGTTATTTGAAAAAAATCCCTGAGAAATTGCTCCATGCATTTCCAAATAGAATTATAAACATTCACCCTTCGCTGTTGCCAAAATTTGGAGGAAAAGGAATGTATGGAGATTTTGTTCATCAAGCAGTTTTAGATGCACATGAAAAAGAATCTGGTATAACCATACATTTAGTTAATGAAGAGTATGATAAAGGAGAAATTTTAGCTCAATATAATTTTAAATTAGATTTTTCAGAAACAATTGAGAGCTTACGTACAAAAATTCAATTAACCGAACACCTTTATTTTCCAGCGGTTGTGCGAGATTTTATTATGAAAAATGCAATCATACAGTAATGAGAAAGCAATTATTTAAAAACATTAAGGGTCTTGTTTTAGCCGGCGAGGATTTACCAACTCTTTTGAGAGGTTCTGAAATGAATAATTTACCGGTGATTTATAATGCTTTCTTGGCTCTTGAAGATGATGAAGTGATTGCCTATGGTCCAATGACTGAATGGGAGGGGATTATTGATTGGAGAGATTTAGAAGTAATTGATGCCGATGGTAAATTCGTCTTGCCAGCTTTTTGTGATTCTCATACACATACTGTTTTTGCTAAAACACGAGAGGATGAATTTGTTGATCGCATTAAAGGATTGTCGTATGAAGAAATTGCACTGAATGGTGGCGGAATTCTTAATTCGGCAGTTAGACTGCAACAAATGGATGAGGATCAATTGTTTTTTCTAGCGATTCTGAGAATTGAGAAAATGATCGCATGCGGGACTGGAGCACTAGAAATTAAAACGGGATATGGACTTAGCGTCGATGCGGAGTTAAAAATGTTGCGCGTAATAAAAAGGCTTAAATCTCACTTTTCTATACCTATTAAAGCGACTTTGTTAGCAGCGCATGCTTTCCCTATTGAATTCAATGACAATCATCGAGGTTATATAGATCTAATAATAAACGAAATCATTCCGATTGTTGAAAGAGAGAAACTTGCAGATTATATAGATGTTTTTTGTGAACGCAATTATTTTTCAGTCGCTGAAATGGAAGAGATTTTATTGGCTGGTATTAGTGCAGGCCTGAAGCCTAAAGTTCATGTTAATCAATTTTCTTCTATGGGAGGCTTGCAAAAAGCAATAGAATTAAATGCGCTCTCTGTGGATCATTTAGAGGAATTAACCGATTTGGATATATCAACGTTGAAATCTGGGGTGAGTATACCCGTTTTTCTGCCTGGTTGTTCTCATTTTTTATCTATCCCATTTGGGGATGCAAAAAAGTTGATTCAAGAAAACATTCCTTTTGCATTGGCAAGTGATTTTAATCCGGGTTCTACTCCTTGCTATAATTTAAGTGTGATTTGGTCTTTAGCGTGTATTAAAATGAGGCTTACACCAGAAGAGGCATTGTCAGCGCTGACAATAAATGCAGCAGCAGCAATGGAGTTAAGCACAACGCACGGAACGATTTCATTGGGAAAAAAACCGGGGATTATACTCACAAAAGAAATACCTAATTTGGCATATATTCCCTATTCATTTGGTGAAAATCTAATTGAACGAGTATTGGTTTAGCACCCCAACCTTCACAGCTCCGCACAAGCCGTTTTAGAGATTACTACCTCAATAAAGTAACGTGTCCTACCATGATACGATTACCGAGTTTGACGTCTTCATAGATTAGTTTCCAGGTATAAATACCATCTTGGCAATTTTTCCCAAAAGCTCTACCGTCCCAAGGTTCGTTGTAGTCATTAGTTTGCCAGATAAGTTCCCCCCATCGGTCATAAATAACGAGGCGGTATTTTTTAATTTGGGAGTAATCTGTAAATACGGGAAGGAATGATTCGTTCACATCATTACCGTCAATGGTAATTGTATTAGGAATATATACGCTAAAGTCTTCGTTGATTTGAATGATATTAACGGCGGTATCGATACATCCATTAGAATCTGCTGCGATTAAAATCACTTCATAGGTAGAGGCAAATTGAACGGGATAGGAGTGGGTTGGGCTAATTTCGGTATTGTAAGGAGTCCCATCACCGAATATCCAGGTGTAATCTGTAGCACCGAAAGAAAGGTTATTAAAAGTAACATTACCTGAGTAATAGATATCAGAGGCTAATGTTGTGGAAAAATCAGCTTGAGGACCAGAATTAACGCAGATTGCGCTATCAATGGTTAACGAACCGAAGCAACCATTAGCGGCGGTATTTGTAAGTGTAATATTGAAGCATCCTTCATTTTGGAATGTATATGTTGCGCTTCCACAATTCGGGTCAGTGACACCATTTCCAAAGCTCCACAAGCAATTAGTGGTGTTACCTTGCGAAGTGTTGTTGAATGTAACGGTTAAAGGTGCACAACCGCTAGAAATATCGTAGGTAAAATCAGTAATTATTTCTTCAGGCTGAGTGATAATTACTTGAAGATTTACTTGACATCCATTTGCATCAGTTACTTGAATTGGGTAGTTTCCTGCTACTAGATTAGATTGTGAATTTCCGTTAGAACCATCTGGCCAAGTAATCGTATAGGGTACCGTTCCACCGGCTGGAGTAACTAAAATTGAACCATTAGCCAGTCCAAAACAAGTAGCATTGCTTGAAATAAAAGTTGCTGATAAAGCCGAGGCAGGTTGAGTGATAACAAAAATGTTTGAAGTCACACAGTTGTTAGCATCTGTAACGGCCAGGGTATATTGACCAATAGGAAAGCCTACTAAATCTTGTGTTGTAGCACCTGTATTCCAAAAATAGGTAAACGGACTAGTTCCACCAACCACTGTGATGTCAATTGCTCCACTTGATTCACCTGTACATTGTACGTTTGTAATTGTATTTTGGAGTGTTAACGGAGCACTAGGTTGAGTAATTGTTACAGGAAATAGAAGTACACAGTTATTGGCATCGGTAATAGTTGCAGTATATGTTCCTGCGATAAGTGTTGCAATATCTTGAGTACTTGCTCCATTGCTCCAAGAATAGGAGTAGGCTGGAGTAGCTCCGGTAACGGTTAAGTTAATCGATCCATTGTTGGCACCAAAGCAAAGTACATTTTGATGAGTTTCTGTTGCCGTCAGCGCTTGAGCCGGTTGAGAGATGTTTGTAGCAAAGTTCAAGACACACCCATTGGCATCTGTAATCACAACAGAATAAGGCCCCGCGGTGATTGAAGATAAATCCTCCGCAATAGAACCGTTGTTCCAGGCAAAGTCATAGGGGAATACACCACCAATTACGTTGAGATTAATAGCACCTGTTGCATCCCCAAAGCAAGGCACGTTGGAGTTGGTAGAAGAAGCTGAAAGGATTATGGGTTGTGTAATAGCTAAGGCCGTGTCTAGTTGACACCCATTGGCATCTGTAACGGTAACTGAGTAACTACCCTCACTCAATGTTTGAATGTCTTCGTTTGAGGAGTTGTTAGACCAAGAATAGGTATAAGCAGGTGTTCCTCCAATGGTTGTGATATCAATTGCACCATTGTTTCCACCGAAACAAGAAACGGTATTTAGATTCGCTGTTAATGAGAGTGGAGCAAATGGTTGGGCAACGGTATAGGAAGGATTTAAAGAACAACCCGATGCATCTGTTATGGTAACGGTATAAGTTCCAGCAGTTAGATTAGTAAGGTCTTCGGTAATGGAAGTATTTGACCATAGAATGGTATAGGGTTGAACGCCCCCGTTAATGGTTAGATTAATAGCTCCATTATTTCCACCGTAACAGGAAACGGGAGTTATGTTGTTGGTAATAGTGATTGCCGAAGCGGGCTGAGTGAGCACATAACTTCCGACACTTGTACATCCGGCATCATCGGTAATTGTTACGGAATAACTTCCAGCAACTACGTTGATTAAATCTTGTGTTGTTGCATTATTTGACCAAAGATAGGTGTAGGGAGCTGTTCCACCGGATACGCTTAGGTTTATTTGACCGTTGGTTCCATTAAAACACGTCACATTTTGTGTAGTTGCGCTAAAAGTAATCGGTGCAAGCGGTGTATTTATGTTAATTGTTCCTGTAGTAGTACATCCGTTGGAATCAACGACAGTTACGGTGTATATTCCACCAATTAGATTTTGAATATCTTCGGTAATTTGTCCATTACTCCAATTGATTGTATAGGGTTGTGTTCCTCCGATAATTGTTAAGTCAATGGCGCCATTATTTCCTCCGTAACACGATACGTTTGTAGCAACCAAAGATAGGCTAGTAGCAGTTAGAGGCTGAGTTATTGTTATAATTGAATCAAAAGTACACCCATTATTATCGATAATATTGACTTGATAATTATTGGCCGTTAAATTGGAAATATCTTCTGCATTAATACCGTTTGACCAGCTGATTGTGTAATTTTCAATTCCACCGGTAGGTGTTATGTCAATGCTTCCGTTGTTTCCACCAAAGCAAGTTACATTCACAACATCTGCAACAAGACTTAGCACAACGGGTTGCGCGACGTTGAACACTTCGGTTTTGTTACAACCATTAAAATCGGTAACTGTAATAGAATAATTTCCAGCAGCAACATTTACAAGGTCTTGTCCAAACGTATTATTACTCCACGCATAGGAATAGTTGGTTGTTCCTCCAGAAACTACTAGGTCTATACCTCCATTGGAACCTCCGGCACAGCTCACGGGAATCATTAATCCAGCAAGTTGTAGACTATCATTGGGTTGTGTTACGTTGAATGAAGCACCTTGAGAGCAGTTATTTTGATCGGTAATAGTCACAAAGTACAGCCCAGCGGTTAGGTTTGTAATATCTTCGGTAGTAGCGCCATTACTCCAGTTAAAGGAGTAAGAAGGTGCACCACCAACGACAGAGAGATTAATAGCACCAGTGGCATTTTCAAAGCAATCTACAGGGGTAATGATAGCCGAAGTTGTAATAGCCGAAGCGGCAGCAACTTGGAAGGAAGCAGTTGTAGTACAGCCATTGTTATCTGTAACAGTAACGGCATAAAGATTGGCGGTAATGGCAGTAATATCTTGGGTTGCGGCTCCATTATTCCAGAAGTAAGTAAATCCTGGAGTCGGGCTATTTACCGTTAAGTTGATTGCGCCTGTTGGAGTGTTTGCACACGATTCATTGGCGACAACAGCTGTGAGCGATGTTGCAAAAGCAGGTTGAGACAAGGAGGTATTGGCAGAAGTGGAGCAACCGTTGTTGTCGAAAACAGTTAGGGTATAATTCCCAGCAGTTAACCCACTTAAGCTAGGAGTATTAGCGCCACTATTCCATAAGTAGGTGTAAGGTGCTGTTCCACCGGTAACGGATGAGAAAACTTGTCCTGAATTCCCCCCAAAACACAATACATTTTGCGGAGACAAACTCACGGAGTAATTTGTAGGTTGGTTAATGGTGTATGAAGCAAGTATTGAACAACCATTAGCGTCGGTAATAGTAACGGAATAGAATCCACTTGGAATATTGGATAAATCTTCAGTAGTTTGTCCATTTGTCCATAAATAGACATACGGTCCTGTACCGCCCGATATGATTTGATTGATGGCTCCATTGGAAGCATTAAAACAAGAGACTTGCACCAATGTTGCACTAGCAATTAGTGGCAATGGCTCGGTAATTACAAATGAAGCAGTGGCTGTACATCCATTGGCATTAGTAACGGTGAGGGAATAATTTCCAGCAGCTAAATTGATTTGGTCTTCAGTGGTAGAACCGTTGCTCCATAAGTATGTAAAAGGGCCATTTGGACCACTTGCCGTAAGGTCAATTGCTCCAGTACTTGTTGTGGCGCAACTTGCTGCGGTGCTATTACCAATAATAGTAATAGGACCAAGGGGTTGATTTACGGCGATTGTTTGCATCAATAAACACCCGTTGTTATCTACTACCGTAACAGTGTATTGTCCGGCAAGTAGGTTTGTTAAATCTTCTGTTACAAGGCCTGTGTTCCACAAATGTTGATAAGGAGCCGATCCACCAGAGATTGTAATATCAATTGCACCATTGGCTTGTCCAAAACAAATGTTATCCACCACTGTTGAAGCAACAGTAATTGAATTAGCGGGTTGGTAAACGGTATCAGAGAAAGTGGTGGTACACCCATTTCCATCGGTTATTTGCACAAAATAAGGTGCGGCGGGTAAATTATTGATAAAGGTTAAGGTCGAACCAGTATTCCATAGGTAGGAGTAAGGAGCTACGCCGCCATTTGCTACCACACTGATGTTTCCAGCAGTTTGGCCGTAACACAAATTATTGGTGTTTGTTGTCGTTGCAACAACAGGAGCGGGTTGTGAAATGAATGCATTTAAATTAGCGGTACAACCACCAGCATCTGTAACGCTAAGGCTGATATTTCCAGCCAAAAGGCTATCAATAAACGAAGTATTTTGTCCATTTGACCAAGCATAGATATAAGGAGCTGTTCCACCCGTAGCAGTAACGGTAGCGGTACCAGTTGCTCCGTTGTGACAAATCACATTGGTTACGGCTATTGAGGCTGTTAATTGGGTAGATGGTTGAGTGATTTGGTAGTTTCCAGAGGTTGTACATCCATTTGCATCTGTAATTATCACTGAATAAACTCCTGCTGCGACATTAATCAAGTCTTCTGAAGCACTTCCATTATTCCAAGAAAAGGAGTAAGGGGCAGTACCACCGTTTACAAACAAATTGATTGTACCTGTATTATTTCCAGCACAATTTACATTGGAAGTAAGGGCTGTATTAGTAAGGGGCAAGGCCGGTTGAGAGACCGTAATACTTAAGGGTAGATTACATCCACTAGCATCTTGAATTACAACGGAGTAGTTACCAGCAGTGATAGAAGATAAATCTTGGGTAGTAGCGCCATTATTCCAGCTATAGGTATACGGAGCAACCCCTCCAAAGACAGACAGGTCAATACTTCCATTGTTTCCACCAAAGCAAGAAACAGCTGTTTGAATGCTACTTGCTGTGATAGGGGAGGCAGGTTCGGTAATAGTTGCACTAAAATTAGTTGTACATCCATTGGCATCAGTAATCAGTACTGAGTAGTTTGCTGCGGCTAAATTGCCAATATCTTCTGTTGTAGATCCATTTGTCCAAGTATATACATAAGGAGCTGTTCCACCGGTTACTGTTAGGTTTATTCCACCGTTAGTTTGTCCAAAACACGCAACATTAGAAACGGTAGCATTAGCAGTTAGCGGAGCAGTTGGTTGGGTAATAGTAACAGCAAGGAATGAAGTACATCCGTTTAAATCAGCAACGTTGACAAAATAATTTCCAGCAGCAATCCCTGAAATATCTTCACTTCCCGCACCATTACTCCACGCAATTGAAGTGATTGGGTTTGGATTACTAATTGTTAAATCAATGCTACCGGTTAATCCACCAAAACAAGCTACATTTTGATGAGTCTCGGTTAAAACTAAATTATTGGAAGGGTCTGTTATTAGTATTGTTAAACTTTGGGTACATGCATTGGCATCTGTAACGGTAACAGCGTATGATCCTGCTCCAAGTGCAGTAAGATCTTGAGAAGTCACACCATTATTCCACAAATAAATAAAACCAGGAGTACCACCTGTTACACTAAGATCGATCGCTCCTGTTTGTGTAGAAATACACAGTGCATTTTGGTGTGTTTCGGTGAGTGTTAATGGGGCGTTTGGTTGAGAAATAGTCACTGAAGTTGTGGCTGAACATCCATTTGTATCAGTAATAGAAACAGAGTAAATTCCTGCCGAAAGTCCTGCAATATCTTGTGTTGTTTGTCCATTTGACCAAGTGTATGCGAAAGGGGCAGTTCCTCCGATAATACTTAAGTCAATACTTCCTGTACTTTGCCCAAAACAAGGGATATTGAATTGGGTTGTTGTAGTAGCGATTGGGTTATTGGGTTCAGTAATAGAAACGGTTAATTGAGCACTACAGCCGTTTGCATCGGTAATATCAACGGTATATGTTCCAAGGGTCAGCCCGGAAACATCTTCCGTAGTTGCTGCATTGTTCCATAAGTAAGTATATGGCGCCGTTCCATTTGAAACGCTTAGATCAATTGTACCATTATTTCCCCCATTACATGAAACATTTAGTTGTGTAGCGCTAACTTGAACAGGTAAAACAGGTTGGGTTATTGTAAAATTAGTTAGGGTTGAACATCCGTTTGCATCGGTTGTGGTAATGGAATAATTCCCTGCAATTAAATTAGAAATATCTTCTGATGTTTGCCCATTAGACCAAGTGTAGCTATAGGGAGGCGTTCCACCAGTAGTTGTTCCATCAATGCTTCCGGTTGTTCCACCAAAACACAGAACATTAGTTACGCTACCGCTGTATGCAAGCGAAGCTGGTTGAGTAATGCTAATAGTACTGGTTTGGGTACATCCATTGGCATCGGTCACATTAACAGAATATGTTCCGGCTAGTAGACTAGTAATATCTTCAGTAAGTGAACCATTACTCCAAGCAAATGAATAGGGCGCCGTTCCTCCTGTGATGGATAAATCGATAGACCCATTATTGCCACCATTACAAGCTACATCAATGTGTGTTTCAGT
>CAMAQX010000017.1 GCA_945860455.1 Lishizhenia tianjinensis | reverse complement strand
ACCATCACGGATGCGAATGGCTGCGTAACAACCACCACAACAACGATCATTGAACCAGTTCTTTTAACCGCAGCAGCAGCAAATACTGGAGCGTTATGCAATGGTAGTTCTGATGGAACGGTAACCGGAACAGCAATTGGAGGAGCAACTCCATATGATATGAGTTGGGCGGGACCAAATACAGGTAATCCAGCAGGGACGGAAATCAATGCAGATGGAGGTTCATATACCGTGAATGGTGCACCAGCGGGATCTTATACATTGACAATGACTGATGCCAATGGTTGTACTGCAACAGCTACAACAAACGTAGCTCAACCTTTACCAATTGTGGTTTCATCTGTAATTACTCCACCCTTGTGCAATGGAGCAACCAATGGTGTGTTAAACATCAATGTAATAGGTGGTTTTCCGGGTTATAATGTTTCATGGCTTGGTCCAATTTCTGATAATCCAGCTGGGATTGAGATAGTCAACAACGGAGGTTCCTATCAAATCAACAACCTGAGTGCGGGAACCTACACGGTGGTTGCCACAGATGTTAATGGGTGCACAGATTCAATTGTTAGTACATTAATTCCTCCTCCCTCTTTATCATTTACTGCTGTAGTTTCTAACATAAGTTGTAATGGAGGAGTTGGTTCTATTTTAGTGACTGCTTCCAATGGTACACCTGGGTATGACGTTTCTTGGGTTGGACCTATTGCCTCTAATCCTGTTGGGACGGAAATTAACGTAAGTGGTGGAACATATACTATCACTGCTCTTACTGCCGGAAATTATCAAATTACTGTCACGGATCAAAATGGATGTTTTGATAGTTCAAGTGTTACTTTGTTAGAACCAACTTTAATTCAATCAACTAGTATAGAAACATCAACCTTATGTCAGAATTCCAATGATGGATCTACTCAAATTACAGTAACTGGAGGTGTTTCACCTTATAATTTATCATTGTCTGGTAGTGTATCATATAATCCATTGGGTAATGAAATAACAGCTTCTGGTGGAAATTATTCTTTTAGTAACTTGGCTGCAGGGAATTATACGGTTACTGTTTTAGATGCCAATAACTGTTCATCAACCCTAGCAATAACGATACTTGCGGGTAATATTTTACCTGTGATTACGCTTGTAGGAGATACAATTTGTACGGGTCAATCTGCAACCTTAAATGCAAGTGCAACTCCTGTTGGAGGAACGTTCTTGTGGGGCAATGGGACATCTAATCCATCAATAACAATATCACCAATTGTAACCACTCAATATGCTGTATTATACAATTACAGCGGTTGTATGTCTCAGCTTACTGTTTCTGTTGTGGTAAATCCAATTCCTACTGTTTCTGTAACCAATTCTACAATTTGCGAAGGTCAATCTGCCACTCTTTCTGCGGCATCCATGCAACCCATTGGAGGGACTTTTCTCTGGTCGACAGCTGAAACAACATCAACAATTTCAGTTTCACCACAAAACACCACAAATTACACCTTGGTTTATACGTTGAATGGATGTTCAAGTCCATCTGCTTCAGCAACAGTGTCTGTTAACCCTATTCCACAATTAACTATTAATAACGGAACAATTTGCGAAGGAGATTCAGTTATATTAACAGCAAATCCAAATTTACCAGGGGGTACTATTTTGTGGACTCCAAATGGAGCAACAACAAATTCAATTACCACAAATCCTTTGGTCACATCTACCTATTCAGCTGTTTATACCCTTAACGGTTGTTCAAGCAGCTCATTTTCAACAAATGTTACAGTAAATCCAATTCCTGTGGTTTCCTTTGATGCCGACCTCTTACAAGGCTGCGCACCACTAACCACTAATTTTTGGAATAATTCTACGAATGCAAATCAGTCAACGAATACGCAATGGTTTATCGAAGGGAATCCCGTTGCAATCGGAGACTCAGCTGCTCTTTTGTTTTCCAATGCTGGTTGCTTTGATATTTCTCTTGAAATGACATTGAATGGGTGCCTTGGATCACAAACCTATTCAAACTTTGTGTGTGTAGAAGGGATTCCAGTTGCCAGTTTTTCCTCAGATATTAATTACTTTACTGAGCCAAGTCAAAATGCCACGTTTACAAATAATTCCGTGGGCGCAACAACTTATTTTTGGAATACCGGTGATGGTAGCACTTACACAACAGAAGATTTATCACATCTCTTTAACAATACAGGAAATGGATACACAATTTCGTTAACGGCAATGTCGGACTTAGGTTGTGTTGATAGCACTTCAATAAATTTTCCTTTCATGAATGAAACTGTTTATTTCATTCCGAACTCATTTACTCCTGATGGAGATGAATTTAATAATATTTTTACTCCTGTATTCACCGCGGGAATAGATTACCACACGTTTGAAATGACTATTTTTAATCGTTGGGGAGAAATTGTATTTGAAACACAAGATCCTCAAATGGGTTGGGATGGTTCTTATGGAAATCAAGGATTAGACGTTCAGTTTGGTGTATACACCTATAAAATCTCCTTTAAAACGCCTCAATTAGATGATCGCCGAGAAATTTTAGGTCATGTAAATGTGGTTCGTTAAAATCCTACTCTTAGTTAAAAACAAAACCCCTGATTCTAAAATAGATTCAAGGGTTTTTGGAGGTCTCGTCCGGATTCGAACCGGAGTAGACGGTTTTGCAGACCGTTGCCTAACCGCTCGGCCACGAGACCGTTTAATTTCAAGAAGGCAAAAGTAACAAAAATTCAATCTATTTTTTACCTTTTCAATAAAAAAATAGAATTAATCACCTAACTTCTCTCTTCTATAAACAGCAACCTCAGGATCTAATTCTGCACCATCTAATAAAAATGCAGTCAATTCATTTGCTAAAAGGGGTGCAATCATATATCCTTTTGTACCTAATCCATTAAAAACATAATTCCCTTTATATTTTGAATGTTCCCCCATAAAGGGCCTGCGGTCAATTGTTGTAGGTCTAATTCCAGCCTCGTGTCCAATAATCTGTGGCCTGTCATCTAGTAGCACGCTTAAATTTTCTAAAATGAGATTCTTTCCTTCTTCTGTGATTGAACTATCTTGAGCATCCCATTCATAGGTTGAGCCAATTTTAAACTGATTTTCACCTAAAGGCAACACAAAGCACTTTCTATTTAACGATTCATCTTCAGGAATCAAATTGGATTTTACAGTAAGTACTTGACCTTTTGTTGGACTTATAGCTAAATTCTTGAATAATGGATTGTTTTTCACTTCGTATCCTTCACAAAAAATAACGTGAGAATATGAAGTGTCTTTGTACTTTTTTTCAGTAGCGTTAAAAAAAGTATGGTTAAATGGTTCAGTTTTCCAAGTCCCAAGCTGTTCGATAAGTTGTTTCCCTGCGGATATAAATTTTAAAGAGTCTACCCAGAAACAGTTCTTTACTCGCGTCGATCCAAAAGGACAAGGAACTAGGTTGTATTCGTTATCTTGGTCAGATATTTTGTTTAAATAGTGTTGGTAATCCGTTCTTTCTTGCTTTTTTTTCCAGTCGTTCCGTTCTTGTTCAGATGAAAAAACGCGTCTAATTACCAAAGGATTGAAAAAATGGGTGGATGTTTTAATTTCTAACTCTTTATAAAATTTTTCCTGATATGGAATAAAATCGTCTGCTCTCCAAGATTTCGTTGTACGTCGAAAAACAATTGGGTTAATTAAACCGGTTGCAATTGAAGTTGATTTGTTTTCGCCTTGATCGATAACCGTAATGGAACACCCGCGTTTCAATAAATGCAAAGCAATGCTAATTCCGGCAATTCCCCCACCTACTATTAATGCATTCATTTTGTTAAGGCTAGGGTAATTAAACTAATTTTTATGTCTTTGTTTTGTTCTAAAACAGCTTTGGTAAGGTGTTCTAATGTCGCTCCAGTTGTCAATACATCATCTACTATTGCAATATGTTTATAGGATTCTACTGATTTTTCTGCTTGAAATATTTGACTACTATTCATCCAACGTTCCGCCATAGATTTTCTTGTCTGGCTTTCTGTATGCTTCGTTTTGATGGTCAATTTTGTTAAAACAGGGATTTTTATTCTGTTAGCAATTCCGTGTGAAAGTATTTCAGCTTGGTTATAGCCCCTCGTAAATTTCTTTTTGGGGTGAATTGGAACTGGGATTAATGCTTCAATAGTCGAAAAACGATTGCTTTTTTCCATGTTCGAACCAATAATTTCACCTAGGTAAATCCCTATTTTATAATTGTTTTGATATTTCAGTGCATGTAACATGGTTTGAGAAACTGTTTTTTCTTTGAAGTACATCAATGCATAGGACGATTCAACAGGAATTCTACCCCAAAAAAGTTTATCCATTTCATTTGGACCGTTCAAATTTTCGAAAAAAGTATAGGAAATGTCGCTTTTACAAAAATCGCAAACATGATTTTCATTTTCAATTAATTCACTCTCACAGTGAAGGCATTTTTCTGGAAAAATTAAATGATTAAAATTCCTAAATAGGGAATAAATTTTTTTAGCTATCATTATTCCTTTTACAGTAATTGATTCATACTCATTTGAACATTTATATGTTTATAACATCGTTAAAAAAAGAGTGCTTAATTTCTCAAACTTACTTAATTTAGTTGACAATTCAACAGGTTTTTAACGTAAAATCAGGCAGTTGAGAATGAAAAAAAAAAATGTATCAAGCGGCAATTTTTGTGTGAATATCTTTCCTTTTTATGTTGATAAGCGCACAATCCTAGTCTCTTTCTACGTTTCCGTTTTGCTTTGTTAATAACATTGCAAAATTGTTAATTTTTTTAATTGCGAAACGTCAGAATTTTGACAAATTTTGTAGGCCCTCATCAACGTAAAGTAATGTTTTAATAAAAACTTCCATCACTGAGAAAGGGAAACATAGAACTTACTGAAAAACAAACAGCTGATGCATTTTTAATGCAGTCAATGAGGATAGTTTTCGCCACTTGAAAAGAAAATAGAAAAATAAAAATTATAAATGGCACACATTGAACCAATTTTAGAAGAGAATAAGAACCGATTTGTTCTGTTTCCGATACAGCATGACGACATTTGGAGTTTCTATAAACGAGCAGAAGCAAGTTTCTGGACTGCGGAGGAGATCGATTTATCACCCGATTTAATCGATTGGGAAAATAAATTAACCGATGATGAAAGACATTTTGTTAAGCATGTTCTTGCTTTTTTTGCAGCATCTGATGGAATTGTAAACGAAAATTTGGCTGAAAATTTCTTGTCTGAAGTTCAGTATACTGAGGCTAAATTTTTCTATGGATTTCAAATAGCAATTGAGAATATTCATTCTGAAACCTATTCTTTGTTAATAGATACTTATATCAAAGACACGAAAGAAAAGAATCATTTATTTAATGCTATAGACACATTGGATTGTGTTAAAAGAAAGGCTGAATGGGCGTTGAGATGGCTTGATAAAGGTACATACGCAGAGCGATTAGTTGCTTTTGCCGCTGTTGAAGGAATCTTTTTTTCCGGTTCCTTTTGCTCAATCTTTTGGTTGAAAAAAAGAGGATTAATGCCTGGATTAACTTTTTCAAATGAATTAATATCTCGTGATGAAGGGTTGCATTGTGATTTTGCTTGTCTATTATACAACAATCATTTGGTGAACAAATTATCAAAAGAAGAGGTTAAAAACATAATAACTGATGCAGTTGAAATAGAAAAAGAGTTTGTAACAGATGCTCTACCTGTTCGCTTGATTGGAATGAATTGTGATTTGATGAGTCAATATATTGAATTTGTTGCAGATCGATTGTTGGTTGAGTTAGGAAATGATAAGGTTTATAATGCAACTAATCCGTTTGATTTTATGGATATGATTTCAATTCAAGGGAAAACAAACTTTTTTGAAAAAAGAGTGGGTGAATACCAAAAAGCAGGTGTATTGTCTGGAGGAACAGACAACCACACCTTTTCAATGGATGAAGATTTTTAATAACGATTTTATATAGAGTTAGATGTACGTAGTAAAGAGAGATGGAAGAAAAGAGGCTGTAAAATTTGATAAAATTACAGCGAGAGTGATAAAGTTATGTTATGGTTTAGATCCATTGGTGTCAGCAGAGGCTGTTGCAATGAAGGTTATCGAAGGTATATATGATGGAGTTTCTACAACAGATTTGGATAATTTAGCCGCCGAAGTTGCTGCAGCAAAAACAATTGACCATCCTGATTATGCGTTGTTAGCATCCCGGATTGCAGTTTCTAATCTACACAAAGAGACAAAGAAAACTTTCTCGGATGTAATGCAGGATTTGCATAATTATATTGATCCCAAAACAGGTCAACAGGCATCTTTGCTTGCGGATGATGTTTATGAAATTATTATCAATAATAAAGATATTTTAGACTCAAGTATCATTTATGATCGTGATTTCCGATACGATTATTTTGGATTTAAAACACTAACCCGTTCTTATTTAATGAAATTGAACGGTGAAATAGCTGAACGTCCACAACAAATGTTAATGCGCGTTTCCTTAGGTATTCATAAAAACGACATTCAAGAAGCGATTAAAACGTATAACTTAATGTCTGAGGGGTGGTTTACTCATGCTACACCTACATTATTTAACTCTGGAACCCCAAAACCGCAAATGTCTTCTTGCTTTTTGTTAACGATGAAAAGTGACAGTATTTCTGGTATTTACGACACTTTGAAATCTTGTGCGCAAATTTCTCAATCCGCAGGTGGAATTGGATTAGCACTTCACGACATCCGTGCAACTGGATCATACATAAAAGGAACAAACGGAACTTCCAATGGCGTTGTTCCAATGTTACGTGTTTTCAATGATACAGCACGTTATGTTGATCAAGGTGGAGGAAAAAGAAAAGGATCATTCGCAATGTATATCGAACCTTGGCATGCCGATGTATTTGACTTCCTTGATTTGAAAAAAAATCACGGAAAAGAAGAACAACGAGCGAGAGATTTATTTTATGCACTTTGGATTCCTGATTTATTCATGAAACGAGTGAAAGAAAATGGTGATTGGACCCTGATGTGTCCTCATGAGTGCCCTGGGCTTTCTGATACACATAGTCAAGAATTTGAAGCCCTTTATACGCGTTATGAAAAGGAAGGAAAAGGAAGGAAAACGATTAAAGCACAAGATTTATGGTTCAAAATACTTGAATCTCAAATCGAAACTGGAACCCCCTATATGTTGTATAAAGATGCAGCAAATTCTAAATCGAATCAGCAAAATCTAGGAACAATTAAATCTTCTAATTTATGTACAGAAATTATTGAGTACACAGCTCCTGGCGAAATAGCAGTCTGTAATTTGGCTTCATTGGCCCTTCCTAAATACATCACTGAAGCAGGAACTTTTGATCACGATAAATTGTTTGAAGTGACCTATCAAGCAACTGTTAATTTGAATAAGATAATTGATGAAAATTATTATCCTGTTGAAGAAGCTAAAAAATCGAATTTTAGACACCGACCAATTGGATTGGGCGTTCAAGGACTTGCAGACGCTTTTATTTTATTGAAATATCCTTTTGAATCTGATGAAGCTCGAAAATTGAATGCTGAAATTTTCGAAACTATATATTATGCATCAATGACCGCGTCTAAAGATTTAGCAAAAGTTAGTGGTGCATATGAAACATTTGAGGGATCTCCCGTATCGAAAGGCATCTTCCAATTTGACATGTGGAATGTTACTCCTAGTTCTCGTTGGGAATGGGATGTGTTGAAAGAAGAAGTAAAAACGTATGGTGTAAGAAACTCATTATTGTTAGCCCCAATGCCAACGGCATCTACAGCACAAATACTTGGAAATAATGAATGTTTTGAACCATATACATCAAATATTTATACACGACGTGTTCTTTCTGGTGAATTTATCATTGTAAATAAACATTTATTGAAGGATTTGGTGAAAGCAGGATTGTGGAATAAAGACATGCGTCAAAAAATTATGGCGTCGAATGGTTCAATTCAAAACATAACTGAAATTCCACAAAACCTTAAAGATTTATACAAAACAGCATGGGAGATTTCTCAGAAAGCAATCATTGATCTCGCTGCGGATCGTGGGGCATATATTTGTCAATCGCAATCATTGAACATTTTCATGGAAAACGCCAACTTTGGTAAGCTAACCTCTATGCACTTCTATGGTTGGGAAAAAGGATTAAAAACCGGCATGTATTATTTAAGAACCAAAGCGGCAACTGATGCAATTAAATTTACTGTTGATAAAAGTGTAGTAGAAGAAACTGCGGCTCAAGCCTTGTCTGCTCAATCAATTGAGGAACAACAAGATGCTATTGCATGTTCTTTGGATAATCCGGACTCATGTGAAATGTGTTCTGGGTAGAAATTTTATGAAATTATATCTTAAGAGGTTTTCCAAAAGAAAGCCTCTTTTTTTATGTTTAGAATTTTTATCGATAATAATAATTTTTTTATATTTGTCGCCTAAACGAAATTCTTAACTATGAAAAAACTATTACTTGTATTTTGCTTGTTTGCAGCGACGGTTATTACGGCACAAAACACAACAGCAACCTCTTTTTCTCAATTAACAGCAATGAATCTTCCTAAATTAAATTTAGCTCAGATTCAAGCTGAGGATGCTATCAGAGATAATCAAGGATTATTATATAGAATTGGTGTTGCTCAGTTTACCAACATTACTACCGAAAATTCAGGAATTTGGACCACCAATACAGACGGAAGTAGAACTTGGAATTTGAGAATTCATTCTCCTGAAGCGGAAGCATTAAGTTTCTTATTTGAAACATTTAAAATTTATGGTGGAACAACCTTGAAAATTACTGATTTGAATGGTAAAAATGTTCATAATCCATTGACAGTTGCTGATGTAGAAGATCATTTTCGTCAAAATGCAGCATTGTGTGGGGGTGATGATTTAGTGCTAACATTACATGAGCCAGCTTTTACTCAACCATCTGAAATTTTAATAGATAGAGTAATGCACAGTTATCGTTCAACTGGACACACAAGAAAACAAAAGATTAATGAATCTGACAACTGTGAGGTGAACGTTAATTGCTCCCCAGTTGGAGATTCTTGGCAAGATGAGAAAAAAGGAGTGGCTAGAATATTAGTTGTAGAAGGAGCAGGTCAAGGGTGGTGCACAGGATCTTTAATTAACAATACTGCTCAAAATTGTAAGCCTTATTTTTTGACAGCACTTCATTGTGGCGTTACTGCAAGTGCTGCTAACATGACCCAATGGAAATTTTATTTCCGATATGAGGCAGCAACATGTACGAATCCTTCAACTGCCGGAACTTTAGATGATTATTTCATAACCGGGTGCATCCGAATCGCGGATTCTGGTGACGGTGGTGGAGATAGTGGATCAGACTTTCTTTTAGTTCAATTGGGTTCAGTAGCAAATGAAGCAGCTACAATCACAACGCTAAAATCAGCAAATTTTAGTGCTTATTGGAATGGTTGGAATGCAAATGTTGCAGCAACCGCCGGCGGAACAGGAATTCACCATCCGGCAGGAGATATTAAAAAAATATCAACAGCTAATGGAAATACAGTGAGCTCTGGTTGGAATGGAAATGGTTTACAGTCGCATTGGCGGTTAACTTGGACATCTAACGCCAATGGACATGGTGTAACTGAAGGTGGCTCTTCTGGTTCGCCATATTTCAATAACTCACAGGGTTATATTGTAGGGACTCTTACAGGGGGGGGGTCATTTTGTACGGCACTAAGTTCTCCCGATTATTATGGCAAAATGTCTTATCATTGGACATCAAATGGAACGGCAACAAATAGACAATTAAAGCCATGGTTGGATCCAACAAACAGTGGAGTATTAACATTAGCTGGTTCAGCAAATCCTTGTACGCCAACAACCCCGGTCGCACCTGTTGCTAACTTTGTGGCAAATCAAACCAATGTCACTCCTGCAACAACGGTAAGTTTTACGGATCAAAGTACAGGAGTACCTACATCATGGGCATGGGCAATATCTCCAGCAACAGGTTGGGCTTATGCAGGGGGAACATCTTCAACCTCTCAAAATCCTCAAGTAACGTTTAATACAGTGGGTCAATATACGTTAACATTAACTGCTACAAACGCACAAGGGTCTGATGCAGAAGTTAAAACAAATTATATTATAGTTGCAGCGGCTACTGGTCCGTGTACTCCATCAGTTACAGCTGCTTGCGATGAGTACATTCAAAAAGTAACATTGAATACAATTAATAATACAACAGCATGTACAACAGGAGGATATGCAGCATACCTCAATTCATCAACATCTCTAACAAAAGGAATGCAATATACAGTTACTGTAACGCCGGCTATAATGAATTCAACCTCTCCTGCATATACCAATGACGAAATCGCTGTTTGGATTGATTATAATAATGATTTCACTTTCAGTACTGCCGAACGAGTTGGATATGTCTTAGTAGCAACAGGTTGGAGCAATCAACTTACGTTTACTGTTCCAACAACCGCAACTACTGGTGAAGTTAGAATGCGTGTTCGAATTTCTTATTCAGTTGTTGCTGAAAGTGGTGCTCCAATTGATCCTTGCGCTGTTGCTACTTATGGTGAAACTGAGGATTATACCGTTAACTTAACAGCTGGTGGCGGAGTAGGTTTAGAAGAATCAACGCTTGATAATGTAATGGTCTTTCCAAATCCAGCAAATGAAATTGTTACCGTTGATTTGAGTAGTGTTCAAGAAAAACTAACTGATATTCAATTGGTTGATATTATGGGTCGTGTATTGCGTAGCGAGCGTATTTTAGAAAATGTTAACGTGTATAACATGAGTCTTGCTGGATTAGCGCAAGGGGCATATACAGTTGTTTGCAGAGGAAATAATGTAACTTCAACAACTAGACTAATAAAGAATTAAATAAATTACAACTGAATTGATGTTTCAAAAAAATGTTGTAATTTAGCCAATCTTTGAAGCGAAAGGAGAGGTGTCCGAGTGGTTGAAGGAGCACGCCTGGAAAGTGTGTATACGCCAAAAGTGTATCGAGGGTTCGAATCCCTCTCTCTCCGCAAGGAAGTGAAGGAGGAGTGGACGAGAACCCTCGGGTTCGAGCCGGAAAATATTAAGTTAGTAATTGCTTTAAAACGGAATTCGTTAAAAAAGTAATTCCGAATTGAAATACAAAGTGTAAATTTGTAAAATAAATAAGTTAGAAAATAAAGTTAATAGTATGAAAAACGTAACTAAATCATTGATTTTAACTCTTACAGTAGTTTTTGGAATTGCTGTTTCGACGTATGCGAAAACTCCAAAATCAAATACTGATAATGAGGATAAAACAGAAATGGCATCAGACAATGCATCTCAAAATGCGTCTGGAAATAATGTAGCCGACGCTGCGAAAGCCGGGAAAGAGGATAAAAAAGCAGAAGGAGAAGAGCCTCAATTAGATTTTATTCAAACATTGAAACAAAAGTATATTGAAGGAGATCCATTGTGGATGACTCCTGTATTAATTTGTATGATTATAGGTATTGCTTTATCAATTGAAAGAATCATTTATTTGAATCTTTCAACTATAAACACTGAAAAATTCTTAAATGATGTTGAGAAAGCATTACAAAATGGTGGTGTAGACGCAGCAAAAGAGGTTTGTAGAAATACACGTGGCCCAATTGCTTCTATCTTTTACCAAGGGTTAGATCGTTCTGAAGAAGGAATCGATATGGTTGAAAAATCAGTTGTGTCATATGGCGGTGTTCAAATGGGTCTAATGGAAAAAGGATTGTCTTGGTTACAATTGTTTATCGCACTATCTCCAATGTTAGGTTTCTTGGGAACTGTAGTTGGGATGATTCAGGCATTTGATAAAATTGTAAAAGATGGACAAGTTTCTCCAACAACAGTTGCGGATGGTATTAAAGTAGCCCTTTTAACAACTGTATTTGGTTTGATATCAGCGATGTTTTTACAAGTATTTTATAACTACATCACAGCTAAAATTGATGATTTAGTTAATGAAATGGAAAACGCATCTATTTCGTTAATTGATATCCTTTTGAAAAATAAAGTAGTTAAGTAATTCTCTTAAATTTCAAAAATTATGGATGCTAAAAAAACAGCGCTATTGCTTAACATCATAAAGTTTGTGCTTTCAGGTGTTGGTGTGTTAGCGTGTATTTTGGTCATAAATGGACCAAACACAAATGCAGGAAGCCAAGTTGTAGAAGAATTTAGAGATGGATTTGAAATGTCCTTTGCTATATTATTTACTATCGCAGTTATAATTGCATGTGTTGCAATGATTATTATTTTCTTCATTATTCATTTTATTAGCCAACCGAAAAAGACCACTTTATCGATTATGGGAATATTAGTTTCCTTCGTTGTTTATATGGTTTTTTACATTGGTGGAACGAGTGATACAAGTAAGAGTTTAATGTTGAAAAATGAGGTGTCAGATGGAGTTGTATTAACAACTACAGCAGGTATTTACGTAATTTTCGTTGCTTTAGCTGTAGCTATTTTGGCTATCATCGTACTTCCTATTTATAATCGTCTCAAAAAATAAGCATGGCTAAGCGAGAAATTCCAGAAGTGAATGCGGGATCGATGGCAGACATTGCTTTCCTATTGCTTATTTTCTTCCTTGTTACAACCACAATGGACAAGGATACCGCTTATTTACGAACTATTCCTCAAAAAATAAAAGTTGATAAGCCTATTGAATTAGAGAAAAAAAATGTTTTATTGATTAAAGCGAATAACGAGCAGTTTTTTATTCGAGGTAAAATATTTGACAATCCAGACTTGATTTCTGAGTACATTATTAAATTTTATCAGTTCAACCGCAATAGAATTGGTGAAATTTATAATTCTGAGTTCCCTTTGTATTTTTATACGAATATAGCAGATGCAGAAGCAGACTTTAACTCTGCTATGGAAAAATTGAATAAGTTGAAAAATGCCGGTGTCTCAAGTGGCCCTAAGTATGATATGACGAATGAGATTTTTTTAAAAGCTGAAAAAACTTTTTATGGATTGAAATTGTATGGCGCTCCAGTTCCAACTATTTCAGGTGAAGCGCACATTCGAATTGAGGTAAAAGAATCAACTCCTTACAGTACTTTCGCTAAAATCCAAGCTGAAATTGAGGAAGCTTTATTTATTTTAAGGGAAGAAGAATCAAAAAAATTGTTTAATGAAGGTTATGGTGCGTTGAGTAGAAAAGCAGAGCAAGAAAAAGGAAACAAGGAACTAGGATATAAGGTTTTTTTACTTGAGCATTTATATCCTCAAAGAATAATTGAAGTTGCACCTAAAAATTAAATTGTAATGTCAAAATTTAGAAAAGGCGGTAGAGGTGGTGCTCCAGCAGTAAATACCTCTTCTTTACCTGATATCGTTTTTATGTTGTTGTTTTTCTTTATGGTTGCTACAACTAGTAAGGAAGTAGACCCAACAGTTAAAATTGATTACACACCGGGACAAAAATCTAGGGATTTAACTCCATACAAGCAACGATCTGAAGTAGATTTTATATATTTAGGTAAGCCACGAAACAAAAGTAGGGAGTCAATGGGGTATGTATTATCATTGGATAATGTACTTCAAGGAGCTAAAGACGATGGTCTTTATACTTCCAATATTGTGGGTAGATGGAAATTAGATAAGTATAATCAAAAACCACCTAGAACCAAAGAATCTGCTCCACTTGCAACAATCGTTACCTGTGTGAAGGCGGATAAGAATTCTCCTTCTGGTATGATTTTTAAGATCCGGAAAGAACTTCAGGATGTACAAGCATATTCTATCGCTTATGCGGTGAAGGCTAAAGATTAATTTCAAATATTTTATTAATGGCGGGTGGAAAATTTACCGTTACCGCGGCTCTTCCGTATGCTAATGGTCCCTTACATTTGGGGCATATCGCTGGTGTATATCTTCCTGCTGATATTTTTGCACGGTTTCTAAGATTAAACGGAGACGATGTAGTTTTTATTTGTGGCAGTGATGAACATGGTGCTGCGATCACTCTTCGAGCTAAAAAAGAAGGTATAACACCTAAAGAAATAGTAGATAAATATTACACACTAATTTCTAATTCATTTCAATCATTTGGCATTACATTTGATATGTTTCATCGTACTTCGGAAGAGCTTCACCATCAAACTTCGCAAGAATTTTTCCTGAAGCTTTATAACTCAAATAAGTTTATTGAAGAAACAACAGATCAATATTTTGACGCAGACTTTAATCAATTTTTGGCTGATCGTTATATAACTGGTACTTGTCCCAAATGTAATTACGATAATGCCTACGGAGATCAGTGTGAAAAGTGCGGTTCTGATTTAAGTCCTCTTGATTTGATTAATCCTTTATCAACCTTAAGTGGTAAAAGACCTGTTTTGAAATCTACATCGCATTGGTATTTACCGATGGATAAACACGAAACTTGGTTAAAAGAGTATATACAAAATGGTGTTTTGGATGGAGAAGTGCACCATAATCCAAAATTATGGAGAAATCAGGTAACTGGTCAATGTATGTCTTGGATCAATGGAGGTTTGAAGCCAAGGGCAATGACCCGTGATTTGGATTGGGGTGTTAAAGTTCCGTTGCCAATCGCTGATGGAAAAGTTCTTTATGTTTGGCTAGATGCTCCTATTGGTTATATTTCAGCAACTAAAGCGTGGGCTGAGGCGAATAACAAAGATTGGCGTCAGTATTGGGTTAAAGAGCATGCTGAAAACCGAAGATTAGTTCATTTTATTGGTAAAGATAATATTGTTTTTCATGCTATTATTTTCCCCATTTTATTGAAAGACCATGGAGATTTTATTTTACCGGAGAATGTACCTGCATCGGAATTTTTAAATTTAGAGGGGGATAAATTTTCTACGTCAAGAAATTGGGCGGTTTGGCTCCATGAGTATTTGGAAACATATCCGGGCAAGGAAGATGAGTTAAAATATGTGTTAAC
This sequence comes from Lishizhenia tianjinensis, assembly GCA_945860455.1. Lineage (GTDB taxonomy): Bacteria > Bacteroidota > Bacteroidia > Flavobacteriales_D > Crocinitomicaceae > UBA952. Next base: position 5,937 of record CAMAQX010000017.1, on the reverse strand, counting down.
ATCTATCGCTCCTGAGTCGAAGGATTCTGAGTTTACTTGGAAAGAGTTTCAAGCAAGAATTAATAATGAATTAGCAGATGTCTTAGGTAATTTTGTTAATCGGACTCTTGTGCTAACGCACAAATATTATGAAGGGGTGGTGCCTAACAAAGTTGATTTAAACGATATAGACTTAATCTTAATTGAGGACTTAACTAAATTTCCAGGTAAAATTGCCGATCTTATTTATGCGTATAAATTTAGAGAAGCTCAAGCCGAAGTAATGAATTTGGCGCGAATTGGTAATAAATATTTGGCTGATCAAGAACCGTGGAAGGTAATAAAAACAGACCCACAACGTGTTCAAACTGTTATTAATTTATCCTTACAAATTACAGCCAATTTAAGTTTGTTCTTACTTCCTTTCTTACCGAAAACAGCCAAGAAACTTCAACAAATGTTGGGCATACAACTAAATGATTGGACAGTAGGTGGATCAAGTGAACTAATTACAGAAGGCACACAAATCAATCAACCAGAAATTTTATTTTCGAAGATAGAGGATAGTTTGGTTGAATTTGAAGTGAATAAATTAAAATCAACAGATAAACATTCTACAATGGTTGAAGCACAAAAGGAAACGGTTTCATTTGATGATTTTTCTAAAATGGATATTCGTTTAGGAACAATAATTTTCGCTCAGAAAGTGCAAAAAGCAGATAAATTACTTCAATTAACAGTAGATATAGGTATAGATCAACGAACCATAGTTTCAGGTATAGCAGAACATTATAGTCCAGAAGAAGTAATTGGAAAAACAGTTGCCGTTCTACTGAATTTAGCTCCCCGAAAAATACGAGGAATAGAATCTCAAGGAATGATACTCATGGCAGAAAACGAATCAGGGGAATTAAGTTTTATGTCGCCCGAAAAAGCTTTTTCAGCTGGCGGAGAAATTCGTTAATACGCTCGTTCGTTTTTATTTTCTTTCCAATTAATAAAAGATCGATTTACTACTTTATTCCCTCCAGGAGTTGGATAATCACCCGTGAAATACCAATCGCCCAAATGATTCGGACAAGCTTTATGTAAATTTTCTACTCGTTGAAAGATAATTTCTATTTCCGCATTTATGGCCGTTGGCGTCAGTAATTCAGCAATTTTTTTAGAGATTTGCTCATCACTGAAAGGAGCATAAATTCCCTGTACAACGTTCTTGACCTCTTCTTTTGGATATGACACCTGTGCCTTGCATTGTTCATAAACGGATTCAATTATTTCAGATTGACCTGTTTCATGTAATAATGAAATTGCAGCTTCAAAAGCGATGAAATCACCCATTTTAGCCATGTCAATACCATAACAATCAGGATAACGAATTTGAGGTGCAGAAGAAACCACCACGATTTTCTTTGGGCTTAATCGATCTAAAATTCGGAGGACACTTTGTTTTAATGTTGTTCCGCGAACAATACTGTCATCAATGATTACTAAGTTGTCTTGGTTTTCATTAATACTTCCGTATGTGATATCGTAAACGTGAGCGACTAAATCATCACGCGAATCATCTTGTGTTATAAACGTTCTTAATTTTGCATCCTTGATGGCGATTTTTTCAATGCGTGCTCGTTGTAATAAAATATGTTCAATATCGGCTGCTTCAGGATTTGGTCCTAGTGCTTTGATTTGGGCGATTTTAACTTGATTTAAATGATCTTCCAATCCTTTAATCATCCCATAAAATGAAACTTCAGCGGTATTTGGTATAAAGGAAAAAACGCTATTTTTCAAATCAAAGTTGATTGATTCTAATATTTGTGGAACAACCAATCGTCCCAGATTTTTTCTTTCCTTGTAAATATCCTTATCGGAACCACGCGAAAAATAAATACGCTCAAATGAACAGGCTAATTTTGTTCGCGGAACATTTATTTCTATTTCAGCAACTTGACCTGATTTTTTAATGATTAGTGCATGTCCAGGATTTAGCTCCTTAATGTCTTCGGCTTTGAGATTAAAAGCTGTTTGAATAACAGGACGTTCAGACGCAACTACGCAAATTTCATCGTTTTCATACCAAAACGTTGGTCTTATTCCATTTGGATCCCTTAAAACAAAAGCATCTCCATGCCCTAATAATCCAGCCATAGCATAACCACCATCCCAATCGTTTGAAGCTTTTTTTAGGATTTTAACGATATCAATTTGTTCGGCAATTTTAGTGAAAATTTCTTTATTCGGCATCCCTTGTGCTTTGTAATTTTTGTACAATTCATCATTTTCAACATCAAGAAAATGTCCGATTTTCTCCATTACCGTAACGGTATCAGATTTTTCTTTGGGATGCTGTCCAAGTCGAACTAAAACTTCAAATAGATCATCAACATTGGTCAAATTAAAGTTTCCGGCAACAACTAAATTTCGCGTAATCCAGTTGTTTTGTCGAAGGAAAGGATGACAACTTTCAATGGAATTACGGCCAAATGTCCCATATCTTAAATGACCAAGAAAAAGCTCACCGGTAAAACCAGCATTTTTTTTAAGATAATCTACGTCGTTCAGCAATGCGGGGTTTTCATCTGCAATTGCTTTAAAGCGCCCATTTATCTGATCAAAAATATCTTGAATGGGACTAGTTTTAATAGACCTAGTTCGAGAAATATATCGATCACCCGGCTCCATGTCAAACTTAATATTAGCAACGCCAGCGCCATCTTGACCTCGATTATGCTGTTTTTCCATCAATAAATGCAGCTTATTGATACCATATAAGGCCGTACCATATTTGTCTTGATAAAATTGAAGTGGTTTCTTTAACCTTAATAAGGCTATGCCGCACTCATGTTTTATTGGGTCGCTCATGGGATGATTCAGATGTTACGTAGCGAAATTACCTTTTTCAAATGAATATTAATTGATAAACTTGTCCTATTTTTGTATACTTATTTTTAATCCTAAAATAACAAGTGAAAAATAACTTTTTGACCCTTATCATTCTGGTTTTTTGCACTGCGGTTTACTCTTGTTCTGCAAAGGAAACTACAATGAAATCACGTTCTATTGAAAACAATCATTCCACGAAAAACGAAATAGTTGAACAACAAGATGATACAATTCAATCTGTTTTTTTTTCAAAAGATAGACAACATTTATTGCCATTTTCACTTATTCAGTCGTTTGATTCCACAAGTCTTGAAAAAACAACGCTCATAATTTTCTTGCATGGTGCGGGAGAGCGAGGCATGGATAATAGTTCTCATTTGAAAGTGGGTTTACCAAACTTAATTAAAACCTTTAACAAGCAAGGCTTGAAAAACTATGTTATTTTCGCCCCTCAATGCCCAACAAATGAACGATGGGTAGATGTTGATTGGACAGCGACTTCCCACATAATGAAACCAGAACCTCATTGGCCAATGACATCGGCTCTAAATGTAATTGATTCATTGGTTGGTGCTATCCAAAATCTGGATATAAATCGTATTTATGTAACAGGACTTTCCATGGGGGGGTATGGTACATGGGAAATGATACAAAGACGACCTGATTATTTTGCTGCGGCCATTCCTATTTGTGGTGGTGGAGATAAATTGCAAGCAAGTAAATTGACGAAAATTCCCATTTGGGCATTTCACGGAACGAAAGACAAAGCAGTACCTCTTGTTAGAACAACGAATATGTATCAATCAATTAAAGCGGCAACGAAATTGAATCCTTTGAGAATTAAAATGACTTTGTATGAAAATAAAGGACATTTAATTTGGAATGAAACCTATGATAATTCTGAGGTTATTCAATGGCTTCTGACACAAAGAAAATCCTAATTGAATAACAGCGTAACATATATTCGAAATGCTGGAATTCTACTGTTGGGAATTTTCATTTTTTTCTTTTTCATTGGAAATATAGGGGGGCCAATTAACCTCGAAGTTAAAAAAGCTGCAATACCTAAAGTGGAAAAGACTCTTTCTGCTAATAGAACCTCAATAAAAAATACTACATCAGAGAAGAGTAAAAAGAAAGTATTAGTTAAACCAATTAAAACAGGCGGAATTGAGCGAATTTTACTCATTGGAGACTCTCAACTGGAGGCTATGCGCAAACCATTTTATAATTATATTACAACGAATGGCCATCAGTTATCTGCTACCGTTTTATGGTATGGCTCCTCATCCAAGCAATGGGCCAATACAGATACACTTGCTTATTATATAACCAAATACAAACCTACGATGGTTGTTTTAGTGCTTGGGTTAAATGAATTATTTGTAAATGATTTTGATCAAAGAAAATTGAATATTCAAAAAATTAAGAACCAATTAATTAAAAAAGGCATTAATCATTATTGGATAGGTCCAGCAGCATGGAAAAAAGATTTGGGGGTGATTGACATTATGCAAAGTGAGTGGGGAAATCGCTTCTTTCCCTCGCACAAGCTAACCTTGGGACGTGCTAAAGACAATCGTCACCCATCTAGTGATGCTGCTTGGGTTTGGATGAAAGCAGTTGCTAAAGAAACAACTAAAAACGGATTGCTTTCTTTACCGAAGCTTATTCAAGAAAAAGTGACTCCAAAAAAATCGCCGTTTATACTCTTAAAAGTGCCGAAATGACGTGGGTATTATTGTTTGAACAATTCTTGCACAATGACAAGGAGCCCATGTTGTTTCATACAGGGATGTTTCTTTTCTTGTTCGCTCTTTTTTTAATAGCGTATTCATACTTGTTCAATAAACCCGCTCATCGTTCTTTATTATTGATTTTATTTGGGTTTTATTTTTACTACATGGCGAGTGGAGTTTTTTTATTATTACTTCTACTTACCATTTCCGCCGATTTTTTCTTTGCCAATAAAATTATACAAGAATCCGATCCAAAGAAAAAGAAATGGTGGTTGATTTCCGGTATTGTATTCAGCTTATTTTTTTTACTTTATTTCAAATACAAAAATTTCTTTCTGGAGAATTTCGGGGTAATTAGCGGCCAGCAGTATTCACTAATTCAACTTATTTTACCCATTGGGATATCCTTCTATACCTTTCAGTCAATTAGCTTTTTGGTGGATATCTACAAGTCAAAAATCAAACTTCCTAAATACCAGGATTATGTTTTGTACATGACTTTTTTTCCTCATTTAGTTGCTGGTCCGATTGTTCGAGCAGCAGATTTTTTACCCCAATTAAAACGCAAACTAACCATTCGAAAAAAGGATCTAAAGGAAGCTACCTTCTTGATTTTAAAGGGTTTTGTAAAGAAAGCAATTATTGCGGATTACGTAGCACAATATTCAGACATAGTTTTTTCTGACCCTTCCAGTTTTTCGGCCACAGAATCTATTTTTGCAGTGATGGCTTATACTTTACAAATTTTTTGTGATTTTAGTGGGTATACGGATATGGCAATTGGAATTGCTCTTTTGCTCGGATATCGATTGTGCACCAATTTTGAATCCCCCTATAAGTCTTTTGACATCACCGATTTCTGGCGTAGGTGGCACATCTCATTATCCAGTTGGCTGCGGGATTATATATACATTCCTTTAGGAGGAAATAAAAAAGGGGTCCCAAAACAATTACTATTTCTTTTTCTAACGATGTTAATCGGAGGCTTCTGGCATGGTGCAGATTGGAAATTCATTTTCTGGGGTGCAGGACATGGATTGTTATTGATTATTCATAAACTCAGCTTGCGTTATCCACGAAAAGAATGGATGAATACCCGTTGGTTTAGTGCGTTTTCGTGGGGACTAACTTTTTCAGTAGTTGCTTTACTTTGGGTTCCTTTTAGAGCAAATTCTATGGAAGATACTTTAGTGATTTATGGGAATTTGTTTGGTGGGTTTGAATGGAAAATGGTGGATGCAATTTATCAAACCCATTTTTGGATTGTAATCCTATTATTGTTCGGCTATTTCGGAACGCTAATGAAAGATTCTTGGAAGAAAAGCATATATGATTA